>DTPJ01000580.1 GCA_011334435.1 Candidatus Poribacteria bacterium
AATCCCACTCATTATTGAAACTTTGCCTTCCAATTTTTCTCTTGCTTCCTTTATTGTCAAATCGTTCATCGTAGTAGTTGGTAAAGCCTCTAACGCATCAATTCCAGATTCTTTTATCATCGGTAGAAGATGTTTAACAAAACCGCAAGCATGACATTTGAGAATTTTACCTTTTTTATGCAAAATCTCGCTTATCTGTCTATAATAAGGCAGACCATAACGTTCAAATAGTTTCGGAGAAAATGTCCTTTCGTCAAGATTATCGTTAGTTTCAACAACTTTCGCAGGGGAATCAGCTATAAGCTCGCAGACTTCCAAAGCCCTTTGTGTCATCAAATCTGCGGTTTTCTCCATCTCCTCTGGATAATCATATAGCATATAAAGTCCATCAACCCAACCTATATAAGTCTTCATAAGCTGAATCATTGGGACTGCGGGAACGCCCATATATAAAGCGATACCATCATCTCCAACTGCTTGCTCTGCCTTGATAAAATCATCGTAGGCGGGATAGTATGTTGTATTCTCTATCATAAATCTAAGGACCTTTAAGTCATCAACTTTTTTAACGAGATGCTCTTTAAGAAATACTGCCTTTGTCCATTCGCTTGCGGTTTGATTCATTGTTGACACAGTTCCAACAGGTGTTTCATAAATGGTATATATTTTATCGCCTTCGGTATATGACCTTGTTTTGACTTCTGGACTACCTTTTGATCCGATGAGTCCTGCCCTTGCCCATATAGCAGCGCCGACTTTTCTAACAATATCATTTCTGCTTAGCCCTTTATATTCCTCTGGCACTGTCCCCATCCTGGTATTGATGCTCAGCCACCAGTCAAAATTTGGCGCCCAAGCGATCCTGTCAGGTTGTCCACCACTTAGCCCTAATAACATTCTTTCTTTATTAGTCATTCCCTAATTCTCCATTAGAATCCGCTAAAATCCATTTTTTCTAATCTTTTTTGTCCCATCTTAATTAAAGCTATTGAAATTATAGTCCATACGATCACTCCCAACACCCTAAAATACCAATGACTATAAGAAATTAACATTAACGTTGCAATAAAAAACATTGTAGCGAAATAAAATCCCAAAAATCCTGAGACAGATACAGCCCTATTTGGATTTGACCAATCAAATTTTGGAAACAAAGCAGACAATCCCAATCCGATAGCTGATACAAATACAGAAATTCCGAATGCAAAGATAAAAATATTAAATAATAACTCTAATTCAAATTTCCGCATCACCAACATAAAAATAGTGAACGCGAAAGTCATAATTAGATTTAGACATAGACTTAACAGAAACTTTGTCCACATTATCATTGATATTTTTATCGGAAGTGATCGTAGAAGCGCAAACGCCTTGCTTTCCCTACCTATGCTTGTCAACCCATAAGTGCCTGTGCTTATCAATGCGATAAGTGCGATATATATGACCTGCATTTTTGGATCTCTATCTTTTATTAAAGCAAAAGCAGGAAACATAATCAAGGGGATAATCAATCTTATAATCATCTGAGGCTCGCGTTTTATAGTAAGCAATTCTTTTATTATAAATGACCTGATTCCGCTTCTTTGATTATAATTTATGGATTTAACCCGTTGACGCTTTTTTTTCTTCTCAATCTCGCTTGTCTCCATCAATATTTTATAAAATTTAGCATTAAAAAGCAAATATGATAAGACAATCAAAACTATCGTCAAAAGAACAAAAATTATGGCTAATAAAAAGCTTTGTTTTAAATCATCTATTCCATAAACTATTATGTCAATTAACCAAGAAGCAGGCAAAAAGGAAAACATATAGCTGATTTTCTCTGATCCTGTATAGATCATATTTTGGCTTTCTGCCTGAAAATATCTCATAAATATCATTAAAAGCATAAGGGCAGATGCCAGAGCGATAATTTTAGATATTGTTGCCCATTTGCTTTTGGATGTGATCTTGCCCAAAATCAAAGTGATGATCATTGAAAGCGATGCAATCTGTAATATTATCGCTAACCAACCAATTAATATTGTCACCGCCCATAAAGTAGATACGATTTTTGCAATTGTATAAGAAAACGCAATTATAACAGGTAAAGGCAAAATTATGTTTCTTGCGGTATCTTCAACAGATTCCAACAATTTCAGCACAAAAAGTGAGCCTTTACTTATTGGAAGCGAGACTAAAAATTTGACGTCATTGGACTGAAAAAGCCTATATATTGTCAATGCAAGCGTGCTGATAAAAACAAAGACGCAGATCACAAACGAATTTGTGCCGATAGCCATCTTTAAGCCCTGCCACCCAAAAGACTCAAAGACCCTCCCATATAGACCATTCATCGTCCTTGTAAGGGTGATGAAATATGGGATAAGAAGAAGCGGAATCAGCCATTCCAGTTTCTTTTGAACTGTGCTACGGACAAGGCTATTATATGTTTGACGAAATTTGTATTTAAGAATTGTTGTCAACATTGTCAAGAAATTTTACGATGTCTTGTTCCTCTGTTTTTCCAGTTAGCTCTAAAAATATGTCTTCAAGTGATCCTGACCCGTTTTGGACTTCCTTTCGTAGTTCGTCCATTGTCCCGACGCTTATCAGCTTTCCATGATCAATGATCCCTACTCTATCACACATCCTTTCGGCGATTTCTAATATATGAGTGGTCATAAAAACTGTTGTTCCTCGCTGACGGATGTCCATAAGCAAATCTTTCATCGTCTTTGCACTCTTGGGATCAAGCCCTCCCGTAGGTTCATCAAGGAAAAGCACTTTTGGGTCATGCAATAATGCTGATCCGATGGCGATCTTCTTTTTCATTCCAAGCGAATATCCCTCAATCAGTTCGTCAGCAAATTGTTCAAGTTCAAATAATTCAAGGAATTTATCAATCCTATCGCGTTTTTTCTGAATTCCCCTAATATCTGCGATAAATTCTAAAAACTCTCTACCTGTCAATTTGTTATACAGAAAAGGTTCATCAGGCAGATAACCGATGATCTTTTTCACCTCAATAGGAGACTTAATAATGTCAAATCCTGCGATATTAGCACTGCCAGAGTTTGGAAAAAGGAGACCTGTTAGCATTTTTATTGTGGTAGTTTTGCCCGCACCGTTTGCCCCCAAAAATACGAATATCTCCCCAAAATCAACCTGTAAGTTAAGCTCTGATACTGCGACCAGATCGCCATATTTCTTTGTCAATTGGTTCGTTTCAATCGCTAACACTTTGATATACTCCGATGTTATTTTTACCTTTGGTATTGCTTTATAATAGCAATATCTTCTGAATCTATTGCACGGGTTGAAAAAATAATCGCTGAATAGAGAATAAATCCCGTAAAGACCGTTAAAATAATCTGAACGTATTGATTGACCAAAACAAAATGCCTAAAAGCAAATAGCATAATCGCTAAGACAAAAGAAGCCAAGATCATCTTAGGTAAAAACTTAAACTCGCTAATCTTACAGATGGATTTCTGTATATGTATAGCCCCTAATATTATATACACAAATTCCGATATTATCATTGATATAGAAGCTCCGAGATAGCTATATCTTGGTATCAGAATAATGTTAGATAGGATATTGACAAACAAACTTATTGCGGTAATAGTGGAAAATGCCTTTCTTGAATCAGTTGCCCTATATAGAGTTATTATAACAGTATTCAAGAATAATAGCAATCCCGACCATATCAGCACTTTTAGGATTATACTAAGCGCATTTTGGTCAGTCAGGCTAAACCTTGACAACGGATAAAGTATCAGGACTATCTGATCAGCCATAAAGGTAACGCCAATTGCTATTGGAAATCCTATTATTAACATCAATTTCATAGATTTTGTGTATAATTTGCTAAGCGACTCATTCGCTCTTGAAAGGACAGGAAATACAGCACCCATAAAAGCCCCAGGAATAATCGTCAGGGCATTGACAAAGCTATATCCTGTCCCATACCAACCCATCGCTAAATCTCCCTTATCACCTAAGATATTTTTAAGAAGAATACCATCAACCCTAAAATAAGCCATATACAGCATACCACCTAAGGCATAAGGCAATGATTTCCTTAAAAGGTCAATGGCAAAGTGGATATTGAACATTTTCAGATCAATTCTGCTAAATTTCAGCACCATAATTATTGAAGTGAGCAGTAAGTTGATAATACTAGCAATGAGGACGATCAATCCAAAGGCAATAATGCCATATCCAAGCAAGACAGCACTGATGCCGACTAAAAAGACAACGAATCTCTCTGCGATCACGCCCAAAGCCTCATAGCCCATATCTTCATAAGCCCTGAATAGGCATCTGAATAATTGAGCTATGGCATTTATTATCTCTGATAAGCCGATTATATAGATGAGTTTTCCAACATCACCGGGGTAACGCCAACTTGCAATGACCGCATAGAATAGAAATGTTATAATACAAAAGACAATCCTTATGACGAACGCATTACTTATCATTAGCGTTGTCTTTGATTTATCAGAGGCGACTTCACGGATAAGTGGTGTATGTAGTCCAAATTCAGTAATACTGGAAAGCAAGTTCGTAAACCATAGTGCGAAAAAATATTTGCCTAAGTCATCAAAACCGCCTTTTAAGTATCTTGGCAATATTACGGTAAGAACAAAAGCAAGTAATCTGCCGATAATATGAGATATGAACAGGAAAGACGCATTTTTTAAGATGCTACTATGTTGACTTTGTTTGACTTCATTGTTGATCATTGACACCTCTAATTCTTTATTTATTTTTTAATGCTTCATTTTCACTTTCTGCGATATTGCCAATAGCAGGCAACATACCCATTAATATCCAAAATGGGATGCCAACAATGTAAGTCTGAATTAAGTTGTTCACCAAGAAATGAATGAGCAAAGCAAGTTCCGCGGACATAATCCCGATCGCCAATGATCGCCAAAGCATATTCTCCGATTTCAAGCCGAGTTTATTTAATAGCCTAAATCCGTATAAAAAGAAAGATACTATAATCCACATCCAACCAATAAATCCGATCAACCCTGTTTCTGAAAGAACTTGGAGATATTCGCTATGCGCTCCCATACCGTATTTGCTTACTCTACCTAATATAGCAGGGTCATTTATATATGAAAATGCAAAAGATCCATATCCCGCACCTAAAATTGGATGTCTTTCAAACATGGCAATAGCAGTTGCCCATCTCAACAGACGTTCTTTGTTTGTCCCATATTTAAGGCTAAAGATAGTGCTTGCCCTTGATATTATCACATCTGAAACTTGCGGAATACTGATTAAAACTACGAATAACAAGACAAATGCCCCTGCGATCAGCATTTTTTTGTTTTTGACACCCTCAGACCGTTGAATTAGCAAGAACCCCATAGAAATTATAAATGACAACCATACGCCACGGGAGAAGCAAAGACAAATAGCGACGATATAAAACACAGTCAATCCTGACCAAATAACACGGTCATAAACTCCCCTATCATAGATCATCCTAGCTAAAAGAATAAATAGTATTACAACAACAAAAGAACCGTAATGAGCATAGCTTGTAAATGGTGTGCCTTCATAAGCGGTAGTCCATCGCCACATCTCTATCCTGTCAATAAGGAATATGGCTGTCCAACCGACAGCGATCGTCCCAGAAACCATAGCGATTATAAAAAATCGTTTCAACTTTTGTCTGTCATTTATTATGCTAAATACGATCACAGACAACATCATATACACTAAAGCCCTGAACGAACCTTTTATAGAGGCGTAAAGATGAGTTGTGTTTATTAAGGACAGACAAATTCCCGCAGAATATAAGAGCATAGGGAGTTTAAATGGAAATCCTATTTTGACGCCTCTGCTTTTAAGGACAATCCATCTCAAAGCAAAAGCCCCTGCCATGATAGCAAGCAATGGCTCTGTTGGAACTTGCATTTCTGTCCCAGAGGTCATTATAAATCTAAATGAGAATGGCAGAGTTGCAACAAGTATATAAAGGGCGATATTCAGTGCAGAAAAACTTGTTAATGCGAGAATTCCTAATAATGGAACGATGAGGAAAGGCGAATCTGCATATATTGCTAATGAAGCCCCTAAGATGATCAAAGCTGGGATAAAAAGTGCATATTTGATGTAGTTTTTTTTAAAAATTGCAGGTATAGATAATCCGTTCATTATTCTGAAAAAACTCTTTGTGCATAAATATCAGCATCAACACGGCGTTTATCCCACCACGTTATGATAGCACTACCAATACCGCTATTCACTGGATAGGCGTCTTGCTGACCGCCTTGAGCAGTGCATATTGCTGTCCCGTTCTCTATCCAAAGGGATTTTCCGTTTGTATCTATTCGCTGTGCGTATATATCAGCGACAATGTCTCGTTCATCCCACCAGACAACGATAACACCGTTTACGCCATCAGTGACAATATTTGGATTATACTGGTCTTTATTTGCATTGCAGATAGGAATTCCGTCCTTTGCCCATTTCACATTTCCCTCACTGTCTATTTTTTGTGCATAAATATCCCATTCGCCAGAACGTTGATCTCTCCAAACTATAAATGTGTTATCTTTGTCATGGTTTAATATACAATAGTCATATTGGTCACCCTTTGCAGTGCATATAGGAATGCCATTTTCTTGCCAAAGTGTCTTGCCTTCGGGATTAATGCGTTGAGCGTAAATATCCCAATCTTGTCCATCTCTATCGTCCATCCATGTAATTATAACACCGCCAGAGCCATCAGAAGTGATCGCTGGATATAACTGATTCCTCTGTGCCTTACTGATAGGAATGCCATTTTCTTGCCATAATATCCGCCCGTTAACATCTACCCTTTGGACATATACATCGCCAGAATCATCTCTTGTATCATGCCAAGTTACATAAGCCCCTCCTAAACCATCTCCAACTATGTTAGGATAGACTTGTTCCCCTTTTGTTTTGACTACTGCTACTCCGCCTTTTGTCCATAAAGTCTCACCTTTCGCATTTACTCTTTGGATATATATGTCTGGTGCGTCGGTTTTAGCTCTATAATCATGCCAAGCTATTATAGCTCCGCCCTTACCATCTGATATTATATCAAGCTCCTGCTGAGCGCCAGGGACGTTACAAACAGGTATTCCGCCGGGCTTCCATAATATCTGACCATCACCATCAACTCTTTGAGCGTATATATCCATCTCAGTAAATCCAGCCCGTTTATCCCACCAAGCGATTATAGCCCCGCCATTTCCATCAGAAACAAGGTTAGGAAACCATTGATCGCCTTGTTCCAAACATATAGCTACACCATCTTTTGCCCATCTTATCTGACCACGTGCATCTATCCTTTGTGCGTATATATCAGATGAGTTTGACGACATATCCTGCCAGACAATTATCGCCCCTGTAGCACCATCGGTTGTAATTCTCGGATGTTCTTGAACGCCATCCGCAGTGCATATAGGAACACCAGTTTCTGGATCATCTGGCCATGCACCAAAGCTATCCATAGCCGATAAAAAAATTAAAGAAATTATCAAGATTATTTTCACATTAAACTTTCTTATTCCCTCATCTCTACTAAATCTTGGATAAAAGATCCGAACAGAATTTGAAGATCCTGTCAGCATATTCTATGAGCCTCCGTGCTTCTCTTTCAGTAAACTTTCTTCTTGGTGAACCAGATATATGAACATCGGGACATCTTGCCACAATATAGACTTTATCCAATCTTTGCTTCGTTCCATCATTAAAACCTATTTTACCATTATAACTTTCTTAGCAGAACCAACATTGCCAGCAGAATCAGTTGCCTTTATTACTATTGTATGCTCACCCGACGTCAATGTATCTGTTGTGAAAGAAAATGTTTCTTTTTTAGAATCAAACACTTGATCAGAAGGATAAATTGCCTTCCAATCTTTCCCATCTATTGAATAGACCATACTTTTGACATATCCTCCTGCGTCTTCAGTTCTACCAGAGATTATATATTTGCCATCAGCAGATGGGTTTGCCTGTAAATCAAGCACAACAGGCGGGGTATTGTCTATAATGAACTTTTCGCTAATTTCTTCTTCTGAAAGGGCAATGTCTTTTGGATTACTTGGGGCATCGGAGGCAACAACTTTGATCTGATATATGCCATCTGGGAACGATTCAGTATCTATTGGATATGACGTTGTTTTAAGCTCATCTTTTAGAAGTTTCCAATTCTGCTCGTCAATGCCTTTAAAAAATACGCTATATTCAAGAGTATCATCATTTGGGTCTTTGGCTTGCCACTTTATGACTTTTTTACCATTTATCGGCACTGTTTCGGTTTTGCTTTGAGTGCCATCTGCACCCGGTCGTCTTGGCTGTGTTTCTGGTCTTTCTTGTTCCGATCCGACTGTCACTGATTCAAAGTAAGGTTTGAGATTTTTCTGTAAATAGGCAATGGATACTCGTTTTAATATAGGGGTTGCTGTCCCATCTGCTGATGCCAACTTCGCTCGCCACTGGATAAACCTTGCTGTTGGGCTTGTTATGGCAGTTCCGCTTGAATCAGTATATTCTTCTGACCAATTGCTCCACGTATCGTCAGGCTTTTCGGTATTTCCTGAACGTGTTGACAAAGTTATAGACGTGTTTCCCACTAACTCGCTATCCCAAAAGATATTGCCCCATTTTGATATGACCGAAGTATCATATTTCTTTGACTCAAGCGTTCCCTCTTTAACGTAATTATTGGACAGTTTATATACTTTTGCAGGATTGCCTGTCACAAGCCAAATTTCATTAGTATCTTTGGCTCTATAAAGTGCTACTATTTGTGATTCTTCACAGTCAGAGATGGTTGCCCATTCGCCGTTTTGTTCAACTAAATATATGTTGCCATCATTTCCTGTTCCAACAAGGAGTTTATCCCCATCTGGTATCATTGAAAATATTATAGGCGAAGGTGATTGCCATATCGCTGTTGCTACGCCATCTTGCGTTATTTGATATATTACCGCTTTTCGTTCTTCTTTTCCGCTTGGAGGTTGTCCTTCCTGATCCCTTTGCTGTGGTCCTCCATCGCCAGATACCGCACTTGCATATAAGTTGCCATCAGAGCCGATGACTAAACTGGAAATCTCCTTTTCCGATGTATCGTAAATGACAAAAGCTTTTCCATCAGATATTTTATAGATTATCCCGCTACCTTCTCCACCTGCGTATATGTTATTGTCATAGCTTAACAGGCATTTTATATGCGTTTCAGTTGAATCGTATATCATTTCGCCTTTTCCATCAGGGGAGATTTTATAGACTTTGCCATTTATCCCAGTTCCAGCATAGAGATTGCCCGAATTATCAAACGCCATAGACCATATATATTTTTCCTCTGACTTAAAGAAAGTAGTCGGAACCTTGTTTGGCTCTATTTTGTAAATTATGCCATCAGGAGATGAACCAGCATATATATTGTCCTTGTTATCAATTATTATACTGATGATGTCCGTCTCTGGTGAGTCAAAAAATAAAGATGTTTGACCATCTTTCGCTATTTTTATTATCTTGCCTTTATCGCCAGTGCCTATATATGTATTGCCCTGAGAGTCTTGTGCGAGACACCATATACGCAATTCAGATATGTTGCCGTTGACCTGTGTTAAAGCCCTTGATAACATCACTTGATCTTTACTGCTTAACACGACGTTTTTTGGCTTTCCAGAACTGAAATCTTTATATGAACTCTGCTCCCAAACAGAAGTAGTGACCGCATAAGTGTTAAATATAGCAAATATTATTAAGAAAAATATTGAGACCAGTAGCTTTGTCCTTATTGTCATTAATTTTCTCCTTTCAAATTATGGTGCTTCCCTATCAATGACTATTTGCAAACTTGCACTGCCTGATATGACATAGTCAGTCTGCACTTTTTGCCTTGAAAATATTGTGCCTAATGTAGGTCCGCTTGTGCCTACCTGCTTTGTTGATGATATGACATTGAGAGCAGTCAAAGGCAACGCTGGCAATTCTTCGCCTCCCACAGTTACACCTGCCTTTGGATAGAATAAGTCAATTATTATATTATTATTGCTTTCTTCTTCCTGAATTTGCTTTATTATCTGTCCAAGATCGGTCACCCTTGATCTCATCGGTGCCCTTGTTCTATCCCAAGAAACGGTAGCAGTAGCATCTGATATTCTCAGTAAAGCGCGTCCCTCTGGCATATCCTTGGGTATAGCGACTTCAACTTGCTTTGTTATTGTCTCTTGCATATATGGCGTAATTGATATTGTCAGCATCACCGAATCACCGGGCTTGACCGTAGTCTTGTTTATCCTAACATCATCTATGGTTGCACTTGTCTGTTTTTCCTCAAATGTAATGTCCAATGTGATATTCTCAATATCCACTTCTTCAAACCTGTTTCTTATGATCTGAAATATCGGCATAGTAAATTGAGTAGCAACAACGCTTGGGTCCATTCCAGAAAAAACATTGTCTTTGATAAGCTTTGGATACCCCTTTATATTTATTTCGCTATGGGATTTTATCGTATAATCACCAGCGGATTTAGTCGCATTTGTTATAGTGTCTAACACAGTTAAATATATATATGACGATGAAAATAACCTGCTTTTGACGACTTCAAAATTATACTCCTGAATGCCGTTTGTGGACTTAATCCTTATCTTCACAGGGATAAAACTCGGTTGCTTATTTGCATCAACAAGTATCCCATACTGATCATCTTGGACAAGCGTTCCTATTGTTTTTATTGGCAATCCTTGTTTGGTAGATGCTAACATACTGGGGATAAGAAGGCTAATTCTTCCGACAGACATAGGCAAACTAATCTTTCCTAAACCGGATAAAGGATGTCCAAAAGCAAGGATTTTATCACCGTCAACATAGGTTATCGTTCCTGATCCAGAGACATTATAATCTCCCCTTACAAACTCAATGACTGCAACAGACCCGGGTTCAACTTTCACATCCTCACTATTTTGATAAGCAGATGTTCCTCCGCCTTGAATAGGGGTCATATTGAGCCTTTTTAACATAGGAGTTATATATTCCATAGTCTTTTGGTTGAATCCGCCCATAGTGATAGGCATTTGGATCGGCTTTATTGATAGTAAATCTAAATCCTGCGTATTATTCTGATCATTTTCACTTTTTCCTATAAGAATATCAAATTCTGGCAGATCCATTTGCCCTATTGATCCTTCTTTTTCGGATTTTTCAATAATACCAAGCATCTGTGCAATTGGCGTCACACCTGCAATTGGACGTTTAGCAAAAGAACCAGCACGATATGCTATCGCACCGATTAACTTGCCATCAATATAGACAGGGCTTCCGCTCATACCAGAGATTACGCCTGCTTCGTCAATAGGTCCACCAGAGCATAAAACCCAGATCAAGTCTGATTTCGGTAAGATGACATTTCTATCTACACCTATAACTTCAATCTGAAACTCCTCTACCTTTGTCCCAGAGAATACGGTTTTTCCTATCCCCTTCATGCCCGGCTTAATCTGATCTACTGACATAAACTTATTCGGATCAAGCTCCATTGCTATAACGACAGAACATAAAAATTGCAAAACCATTATATACAACAAAACTGTTTTATATTTCAATTGATTAAACCTCCTTCTGATAGAATTCTAAAAATATAAGATCATCAACTCCATTTTTAAGCATACTATATCAACTATTTATATTTGTCAAGTATAACTCTATCATATATGATCCGAAGCCCTTTAAGTGTTAGATCGGGGTCTATTTCGTCAAATAGTTTTGATTCATTGATAATATTTGCTAATCCACCAGTTGCTATAATTTTCGGTTCTTTTGGCAGTTCTGCTTTTATTCGTTTTATAATTTCCTTTATTTGACCCAAAAATCCAAAGTAACAACCTGATTGCATACATGCCAGAGTGTTTTTACCGATAGCTGATGATGGTTTTTTGAGATCAATTTTTGGAAGCAATGCGGTTTTATTAGATAAAGTGGAGATTGATATACCGATCCCTGGTGCAATTGCCCCGCCGAGAAATTCGCCAAATTCAGAGACGACGTCAAAAGTTGTCGCAGTGCCAAGATCAACGATGATCAAAGGACCGCCATATTCCGAATAGCCAGCAACTGCATTGACTATCCTATCAGTGCCAAGCTCATAAGGATTGTCATACAATATCTTTATGCCGAGATTAAGTTCGTTAGAGACGACGATCGCTTCTTCACGAAACCATTTAATGGACATCTCTTTTAACTGGGCCAATATTGAAGGCACAACTGACGAAATGATGACACCTGTAATTTGTCTAATATCTATGCCTTTTTGATTTAGAAAGCCAGCAATTATAATCGCATATTCGTCTCCTGTTTTATTGACATCGGTATATATCCTCATTTCTGCGATAAT
The DNA here is from genome assembly GCA_011334435.1 of Candidatus Poribacteria bacterium. Lineage (GTDB taxonomy): Bacteria > Poribacteria > DTPJ01 > DTPJ01 > DTPJ01 > DTPJ01. The sequence goes on from DTPJ01000580.1 coordinate 12,389, forward strand.
GTCATTACCATGAAAAACAGCGAAAACTATATTGCTATTTCCTACATCAATTGCTAATAACACTTTTGTCCCTCCAAAAAATATTTGACTTGCTTATTATAAATTACTATGATAGAATTATAATAAAATTCTTTATGAAAAGGAGAAAATTATGACTGAAGAAGTGAGATTTTGTCCATTACTTACAGTTGTTAAGGCTGGACAAGCAAATTATATGATGTGTCAATCTACATGTGTGTTTTTCCTAGATAATGAATGTGCTTTTATCACAACAGCTAAGATATTAAAAGAGCTTTCACGATCAAAAACTGATGTTGAAGGTCGCAAAAAAGACAGCGAAAAATAATATTAAAGGAATTTTTATGTAGTGGATATAAGTGAGGGCAGACCTTTTTAGCCTGCCCTTATTTTTTTATATTTTTCGCTCAATTTATACCAATTTGAGAAGATTTTGATCTTATAACCAGCATTGAATCTTTCATTCGTTAGGAAGAACATCAATGTTAAAAAGTGCAAGTTCTTCAAGTTTTGTATCCTTATATCCAGTTATTCCAAAATTACTTATAAAAGATTTGGCATATGACTTATAGCCATTTTGATAATCTCGACTAACATGTTTAATATAAAATTCCATATCTTTTGAGTTTAATTGTTCAGCTAACCAATGTAAATCTCCGTCAAACTTTATACAATATCCAGCATAAAAAGTATATTCTTCTTTTTCCCATACTATAAAATTAGGACGTAAATTAAGTGGTGACACAAGTATCTTTTTCCCCCAAGTAGTATCAAGTCCTTGTGAGCGACCAAAAGCATACCAAGCTACTGGATTTTTTTCACCTTTATCTCTTAATAGTAATCTGTCTTTGATAGCCAAGAAGTATTCATAAGTATAAGGATATAAATTTTTTAATTCACTTTCAGGTATAATTGTATGTTTTCCATAAACTTTTTTATAAGGAAAAATTATATATCTATTTTGTTCTTCGTTTGGTGATTTTAATACAGACACTTTCACTATTGGTTTTAATATATTCTTTTCAATTGTAAATGTTCTACCATCCTTTAACTTTATAGTTGCTTTATCATCTTCCATAATTGGATCTTTAAAAATATAAAAATCATCTGCCAATGTGGTTATGCCAACATGTATTTTAGCTATCTTTCCTAATGGTATTCCTCTTGTTTCAATTTCTTTAATTTTTTTTAAGGCATCATTTGATGCTAATATCCATTTATTATAATCAATGTTTGATAATTCTATTTCATCAATATATTTAACGCTTTCTTTATATCCATTAAAGTAATAAAATTTATTTTGTTTCCAACTCTTATCTAATATAGTGATCGCTGAATATGTTGTTGCATCATCAAAAACTTGATGATAATTAAAATCTATTATCTTTTTAATAATTTTCTTTTTCATAAGATAATGCCTTAGAGTTTTAGCAGTTTCTGTCTTAAAATAAGTATTAGGAGTAATATAACCTAACTTACCTGTTTCGTTTAACAGATTAAAACCGAGCTCAAAAAAAGCAATATACATATCAGTTGAGCCAGTTTTACAAAAAGACCAATCTCCTTGTATTCTTTCTCGTCTTTCTTTTCCTAAATGCTGTATTCTAATATAAGGTGGATTTCCAACAACATAATCAAAAGTATTAAAATACTGTTTAACCTTATCTTTATCTAAACTATCTATTTGTAAGATGTTCCAATCAACTTTATCTATTCTATATTTATAAGTAATATCGTTCAGATAGGCTTTACATTTAATAATAGCATTTTCATCAATATCAA
>DTPJ01000454.1 GCA_011334435.1 Candidatus Poribacteria bacterium
CTCAACAACCCTCAAAACATTAAAAACATCGCCAGAACCCTCCACAACAGCCACACCATAACCCCTAGGATTAGAAACCTCCTGCAAAAGCAGAACAGCTGAAACATTCTCGGAAAATGCATCAACCATCCTCCTAATGAAGGAATTACCCTCAGAAATAATATACGTATCACCAGCACAAACCATGAAAGGCTCACCCCCAACGAAAAACCTCGCCACAAGAACAGCGTGACCAAAACCCCTAGGTTCAGGCTGATTAATAAAAGCAATCCTAGAATCCTCAACCATACGATAAAACCTACCAAGCTCAGCAGCCAAACCACTCTTACCCCTATCATTAAGCCTCCTAACAAAATCCCAATCAGGCGTAAAATGATCCTCAACACTCCTCTTACCACGACCGACAACAAAACAGAAATCCCTAAAACCAAAACAATACAACTGCTCAAACAAAGCCTGAAGAAGAGGCTTCAAAACAGCCCCCTCCATACCCCTAACAAAAATCGGCAACATCTCCTTAGGAAGCTCCTTACTCATAGGCAAAAGCCTAGTACCAAGACCAGCAGCCGTTATCACAATCTTATTAACCGCCAAAGCCACATTAAAAGATGTGTGCACGGCTATATTAAACCTATTTCTATAGCCTGCTTTATCCATAGCATCTCAGCTTCAAGACCATCTCTAAGCTTAGTTCTTGGCTCCCACCCCAATAGCTTCCTCGCCTTACTTATATCAGCCCACGTTGCTTTAACATCGCCTTTCATCTCTTCCTTAAACACGATTTGGGGTTCTACATTACATAGTTCAGCGATAATTTCTATAACATCCATCAGCTTTACTGGCTTCCCATAACCGACATTTATAGCCTGCCCTATAACATTGTCCTCACACTCTATAGATCTTATCGTAGCTTCAACAACGTCTTCAATATACGTGAAATCTCTCGCCTGTTGTCCATCGCCATACACGTATATAGGTTCACCCTTCAACATTGACTTTATGAATTTATGGAATGCCATATCAGGTCTCTGCCTAGGCCCATACACAGTGAAATACCTTAAGATGACGATCGGCACATTAAAGTTCTCATAATAGACCCTGCACAGATTTTCGGCAGTAAGCTTTGTAACGCCATATGGCGAGTAAGGTCTCGGAGTTACCTCCTCACTAATTGGAATACTCTCAATGTTACCATATATACTTGACGAGGATGCATATACAAACCTTTTAACACTCCTAGCCCTTAAAACTGCTTCAAGCAACTTCTGAGAAGCTAAAATGTTATGCTTAACATAAGCATCAAAGTCAGCGCCCCAACTACTCCTAACACCAGGCTGAGCAGCCTCATGAATGACGTAACTGACATCCCTCACAATGCTCGTTAGATCATCAATGGAAGTACGCGAAAGATCCAACTCAACCAACTTAAACCCCCTATGATGTAGCGCCTCAGTTAAATTATGCCTTTTTATCCTATCAGAATAATATGGGGTAAAGCAGTCTACTCCAACAACATCATAGCCCATCAACAATAATGCCTCAACAATATGGCTACCAATAAAACCAGCACAACCAGTAACTAGCACCCCTCCTCTACTCACAATTCCATCACCTTTTTATCGTTTAACGTTTTAAAGCTTTGTAATTTATATATTTTGATGTTAAATACTTTAATAATACTTTTAAAGAAAAGATACAAACTATATGAGCATTGACTCCATATTGATGAGGTAGTGACAGATGAAGTTTCTCCATTTTTCATTCATCATAAGAGGAAGTGTCCTCATCAAATTTGCATATCTTAATGATTTTCGGGTGTTAAAAACATTTCAATACACATATGTTTTATATTTCTTCTCAATCAAATATATCACCAAATTTAGTGAAGTTATTTAAAAAAATTACTTTTTGGCTTTTACAAGGATTCCACTTATAGGCGCATAAGCATAATGCGTATTAATATATTGATCGATAGTCTTAGAAGCAATTCGAAGTAATGTATAGAGTGGATATATTATTTTATTTATTTTTTTTGGGATAAAGCTCTCTAAGAAAATAAACAATGATGTAAAAAAATTAGTAAATAAACCACCTATTTTTCTTACAACTTTTATTTCAAATAACTCATTTAGAAGTAATCTTATTCCATTTTCAGAAAATCTCCAATATTCTTCATGAGGGGATGGAAAAAGATAGGGAACTGACAAAATTAATTCTCCACCACTTTTAGTTACTCTATATATTTCCATTATCGCTTTTTTAGGATCTTTTAAATGTTCAAATAGCTCAGTAGCTAATACGACAGAAAAAGCTTCATCAACAAATGGTAAATGATGTGCATCTGCTATCACAACATCTTTTCCTTTTACCCGAGGATTAACATCTACACCTACATACATACCATCAAGTAACTCCCGATATCTTAAATCTTTACATCCTAGATCTAGGGTATAATCCATATTAGATCTATATGATATGAGTTTAGGGAGTTCTTCCTCAAGCCAAATTCTATAATATGTTTTCATTTCCAGATACACTTTTTACATTCATTATTTGAGTGGTCAGAAAATTTAAATTTGTTTTTCAAAAATATTGTCTTAAATGTTCAAGTAAAATATCTATGCCAACAATATACAGTTATGATAATGATTAGGACTGGCAGTATTGCTATCATAATATTTGTCTTACTTATCTGAGTTTCATAACTTTCCATATAAAAAGCAAGTTAGCATAATTAAATATGAATACTTGGTTAGCACGTCCTAAAATATAACGGTCAAGTGGCTTTCTGTTTATCCGTTTCGATAAGGCTCTTGAATATTTCGACTAATTTTTTGATAAAAGTATCTACACTATGTCTCTCTAATACTCTCTTTCTCAATTGCTTACCCACTTTGTTTCGAAGTTCTCTATCACTTAAAATTTTAATTAATTTTTGTGCAAGTTCTTTGTGATTCCCTGGAGTATAACGACAGTAAGGTATAAGATCTGATAAAATCTCATCAAATGTGTCATCGCACACTATTGTTGGCAAACCGTAAGCCATAGCCTCCAAAGAAGCTTTGTCAAATCCAGTACGGGAAGAGCTTACAAAAACCGTTGCGTTCAAATAATGTTCTTCCATCTGAGAATGTGGTACCGGACCTATGAATATCACATGATCTTCAAGAGATAAATCCTTAATTAGCTTCACTAATAATTGATAATATTGTTTGTCATATATGGGACCAATAATTTTTAATTTCACGTATTTACGTTCATTAAGAACTTCAGATAGTGCTTTAATAATGGTTTCATACGCTTTTATCCGAGATATTCGTCCAACACTTATTATTGTATTATCATTTTTAATTTCATTCACGCAATTTTTTGGAACTTTTATCCCTTGTCCTATTACAGTAGTTTTCTTTCCCTTAATGCGGCAATCTTTTTCATGGGAGGTGACTATTTTATCACTTAAAGCATATGCTAGTTTCAATTTGAGGTTTACATGTTTATGAGCATACCACATGACAATGGGTATTCTAAGCACTTTACAAATGGGGGCAGAAGCAATCGTGAACTCAGGGCACATGTGTGTGAAAACTACATTTAATCGTTTTCTTGACCACAATCGCATAATTATAAACCATAACTTTAAGGTGGCAAGTATTTGAAGAGCCACCCTCGAGAAAATGTTATGTTTCTCCTGTGTGATCAATGGGAAATATTCAAGATTTGATGGTTTTTCTTTAATGTTCTTTACTCTTAAAGCTACTACGAAAAGGTAATTAACATGTTCTGACAATTTTGTTACCCATGTCCATATGAAACCAAGAACATCGCCTATCGGGTTCAGCTCTTGCGTTACCATTAGAACATTCAATTTATTTCTACACAATGTGCTTAACCTCTTTAATAAGCTTCTTGTAATATCTCCATGGCTTTCTGATTAAGACATTTCGGTCACAATACTTTAATATATTTGTTTTCTTTTTCTTACCTATACACTTCTTCTTTATTGGAAGCTAATTTAATAATCATATCATGCGCTATTAAAATACTTCATATATCACCTTTGAAAAGGAAAATTGCTACTTTCGAATCAAAGTATATATAGACATAAATTTCTTTGAAAAATGATGAGGAAAGTAATTGCTGGTATAAATTTGGTTGTTTATTCACATAGATAATAAGATAGTTAACTTTTTCCTGCTTTAATAGATTTAAAAATTTTTCAAAATAACATATGCCATGTGTCTCATTAAGTAGATATTCACTAAAGGATCCATAATTGTATGATATTACTACTCGTGGTGCAAGTATACCAGCAGCAAAATTATTTAAACCACTAGCGTCCAAACATATGCTTGACTCTGGAGAATTAATAGCCAGCCACTCTAAAGCCTTGACTGTGGTTACACCTAAAGAATAGGGATTTTTTAGTTTTTGATAGTAAGTATTAAAGCGGTCAATTGCAATGTTTGTAGCTAAAATATTTACAGTAAGTATAAGAAGACAACTAAATAAATTCACTTTCTTACCATGATACTTTAAAAATATTTTAATTTTATTGAGAATATATATTATTCGCGACAAAGCGGTAGGTACAAAAATAGAAAGTGTTAAAGAAAGGTAGCTGAAATATCTGGGATAATCCCAACCAATACGTGTTAAGTAGTACCATTGCTGAGGCTTTCTAGTGATAATGAACATTAACGCAAAGAAAGCTGTCATAACAACATGTATTTTCATATATTTTACGTCCGTTTTTTCTTTAATAATAAGAGGAATAAAAATTCCAATATATCCAAAAAATAAATTTAAAAATCCGATATCTTCCCAGTAAATTTGGAAGTTTGGAGCACCCTCCCGAGCGAATAGCGGATTTAATTCTATTTGTATGCTACTCCAATATGAAAATGCAAGACACAACAATATTAGTGAAATCGAAAAAACAGTAAGCTTGACATAAATTTTATATTCTCTTCTTACTCCATTAAAGCTCTTAATATTCTGAAGGAATTCAATAATTGTCAAAATTTCATAACTTACTAAAAAAGTTATTAAAAAAAGTAGGAATGAAGGCGAATGAATAAGGTAAAGGCTTCCAAGGAGAAATAATGTACCAATATTTGATTTAAATCGTTCAGAAAAACCAGTCAGAACAGATTGCAGAATAAGACCCATGGCAAGTACATGAGGAACTGAATAAAGATATAATATATGATGATCAAATGAAAAACCGCCAATGAGGACAAGTGGGGTAATAAGTGAGATAATTCTATTTTTGCACATATTGTTAGCGACGAAATAGGCACATAAGAAAATGTAAAAGGTAAAAATCGAACCTAGTATATTGTTTACAAAATTGGTAAAAGATGACTTGTCTAGCATGAGTTCAGCTAATAAAAAGGCAAATCCGTTGGGTTGTGTCAATGTAGGATCGGTAAAGAAAGATAATACATTTGGTCGATTGTAATTTTTTTGATAATATAATATGTACTTGGCGCTACCTAACCAGTGATAGATATCATCATTTACAAGTAGAGATGATGCCCTAATAGATGATTGTATATAGGTTATCAAGAAGCTTACACTTAAAAGAATAATTTCTGGTTTCGTAGGACGAATTTTAAAATAGACTTTGATTGGCGTCGAATATAATTTTAAAATTATTAAAACAACTATCATTGCTAGAGCCGCAATGATTAGAAAAGTTGTAGTGTTGAAGCCTAAAGAAAACCATAAAAACATACCTATAATAATTGATGCACATACACCATATCCAAACCCTAGCATTGCCCGTTCCACAATGGATAGTTTAGCCCTATTATGGAAAACAATGCTTATGAAATAGCCCAGCATAGTGACAATAAAAGTTGCCAAAAGAGAAAACAAAACTACCAACCGAATTTCTTTTGTTGACTACTAATCCTCACACGCCAACTAACAAAATTTTTACTTTCATTTTTCGCTAAAAAATGTTTTAAATTTATTTCTTGATATAAATTTTTTTAACCATATATTTGTAGGTCTCTGCATAGTTCTTGATCAAATTGTTCCAATTACAATACTCCAGCACTTTTTTTTGCGACATTTTCCCCATATTATTCAACTTTTCTTTATTAGAAGCGAGCTTGATGATAATGTCCGCAAAACTCTTCGGTTCTCGACAAGCGAGTATTATGCCATCAACACCGTTTTCTATAAACTCAGAAAGATTACCAACATCTGTTGATACAACTGGAGTACCACACGCCATAGCCTCATAAGCAACACGTGGGCCTCCTTCATGGTAAGATGTTATTAATAAAAAATCAATTTTAGAGTACAGTTCAGCTAGTTTTTTCCTAGATAACCACCCGATAAATTGAACATTATGATTTAATCCTAATTTACGGATTTCTTCTTTAAACCAAGACATATAAGGTCCACTTCCTACAACAAATAGCTTAAACTTTATTTTGTCCTTAAGATAAGGAAGTATGTTTAAAAGCAAATCAAGTCCTTTTTCCTTCACTAATCTTCCAACAAATGCAAAGATTAGTTCATCATTACTGCTATCTTTGTAAAAATAAGAATGAGAAATAAAGTCTGGATGAATATAATTACTTCTTAGATATAAGAGACGATCTTCGGGAATTCCTAAAGATTTTATGGAATTATAAATTTTCTTATTTACGACACGAATCATATGAGCCCTCTTTATAAGGAACTTGCCTATTTCATTCAGGAAAAGGTCTTTCCATGTCATACATTTTTTTACTTCAGTTAAATAAGTACCATGTACTTCGCAAAACCATAGAATGTGTTTTAGCTTAGCCAGCATATATGCTGGAAGGCCAGTAAATGCAGGATCTTGTGAAACTACTAAGTCAAATCTCACCCGCTTAAAGATCACTGCTACTGGTGACAAAAAATATAACATTTTGGGGAAACCTATAATCTTACATCTTCCGTTTAATGACATACAGCAATAATATAGGTAGGGAACTATGACTATTATATTGTCCCAATACTCACTTAGCTCCCTCAGTACACATGCAAAATATGAATTTCTATCCTTGAGTGGAGATGAATCAAGGCTAAACATAATTACATTCATTTTAATATCCAAATGTCAATTTTGAGAATGATGCTATGCCTTGTCCAACTTGATATAAATTCTTCAAGTTTTACCTAAATATTTGAAGTCCGCTAATATGTAGAGGGGTAATGCATACTAAAAAGACATGACATGATATGAAGTAGTATTCCAGCGTGGAAATTGATAGGAATCGCCCGTAATATGAGTCTGCATTAAACATGCGTGTTAGGTCCAAGTTAATGAATATGTGAAAAGAATATTTTTTCTAGTTTATTCAGATGTTGCTCCCAAGAATATTGTTTTACGGTATCTAAAGCATTTTGTCGTATTTTTTCCATGTCTTTAGGATGACTTAAACTGAATAATATTTTTTCTTTAAGTTCATCTAAACTGTTTACTAGAAAACCATTTATAGAGTCTTTAATAATTTCTGGATTTCCACATTTATTAGAAGCAATTACAGGTGTTCCACAAGCCATAGCCTCAAGAATTGTATGTGGCATGCCTTCATACTGTGAGAAGAGGACAAAAATATCAGATGATTTCATGTATTTTAGCACTAACTCTCGCTCTATCCTTCCAGTAAATATAACAAAATCGGTTATGCCATAAACTTGTGCCAGCTTCCTTAGTTTTGGCATTTCTGGGCCGTCTCCAATTATCACCAGAAGTGTTTTTGGTATTTTTTTCCTAATTTCTGGCATAATTTTGATTAAAGCGTCTATGCCTTTCCATGGAACAAGCCGTCCGGCCGTCAAAATAATTCGAAAATCGCCAAAGCCTAAGTTTTTCTTAGTTAGATCGCCATTATTAACATAATATTGTAAGTCAATAGCATTAGGTATAACTGTGATCTTTTCTGAAGGAATCCCCCAGCCGACGATAAGTTTCTTTAAATAATTGCAAGGTACAACGATTTCATCAGAAATTTTCGCTACAAATTTTTCAGCATAACATAGAAGGCGTGTTATTGATGTTTTTTTACTTTTCTGAAAATCTTCGATGTAGGTAGATGTCCATCCTTTCTGGAATGATATTTCCCAGGCAAAATCTCCCACTATCTTAGTAACGAGAGGTATTTTGCTGAGCTTTTTAGCGATTGCTGCAGGTAATCCTACTGATACGGGATCTTGTGCATAGATTAGATCGTACTTAGGGACCACTCTTAAAGCTAGTAATAATAAATCAAGGTACCTCTTAACGAAAACTCTGCTTCTAGGGGCACGTATAACGATGATTCCATCAACAACTTCCTTTTTAGGTTTTCCAAAGGTTAGCACACATACTTCATGCCCGCGGGCTTTTAGTTTTCTTGCTAATTCATAGGAATATGTAGCTGGTCCACCTATCATAGGTGGAAAAGGACCTATTATACAGATTTTCATTTGAGACACCTTATTTCTGAATTATTATTGAGAAAGTACTTTAGCACTTTTTCGAATGTAAAACTTTCAAGTACATCTTTAACACTTTTTTGCAGACTTTGTGCCAATCATATTTTACGGCTGTTTTACGATTTTGCTCAGCCATTGCTTTTGCATATTCTTCATCTTCAACGAGTTTTACTATTGCTCGAGCCAATGATACATCATCACCTGGCTTAATTAAAATTCCATTTATACCGTCTTTCACAAAATCTACGATCCCTCCAACATTTGTGGCAATAATTGGAAGCTGGCAACTCATTGCTTCAAGAAATGCTATACCAAATCCTTCCTGAAATGGCGTGCGTACAAATATATCCGAGATCGATAAGTATCTTGGTATATCTTCATGTGATAGCCCTCCAGTGAAAGTTACCCTATCACTAACTCCAAGTTTCACGCATGCATTTTTAAGGAATTTCTCTTGAGGCCCATCACCCACTATTATAACTTTTATTTTATCGTAAACTCTATAATTTTTGTCTTTCAAAAGCGATAAACTTTTTATCAACGTTATCAGACCATTTTTTTGTGTTAGTCGAGAAACTGTTATTATCACTTTTTCCTGATTCCTGATTCCTAATTTTTCTTTAAATTTATCATCGATTCGTTTAGCAAAAAAGTCAGTATCAACTCCGTTTGGAATAATAATAATTTTCTTGGCTCCAAGACGTTTTGCTCTAACAGCTGTATATTTACTGACGGCATGGACGATAGTTGCAAAATTCAATGAGAGGCGTATCATGAAGTAAATTAATATAGGCCATATGACCAATCTATAATGAATATGTTCACTATAATCAAATAAATCTCCACCTTGTACTGTAACGATTAATGGTGTTCTAGTAAAGAGAGATGCTAAGAAACCGACGAAACCTGCATGTGTTGCTAAATGTGCATGAACAATATTAAATCTGAATTTTTTATACAACTTTAAAGCCTTTAAAAATGCCAAAAAGTGAAACATATATGGGTTTACTCGATAAACATAAACACCATTAATGTTTTCCATAGATGAAAGACCTTTCCATCTTCCAGTTATTATACAAACCTCATGCCCTTTTTGCACTGAAAACTCCGCTATTTTCTGAGCAAAAACTTCGGCTCCTGCTACTCTCGGGTAATAAGAAAGAATAATATGTAAAACTTTGATTCTACACATTATTAGTCATATTTTACTTTATAATATTTAATATTTTGTAGTTGAATGCATGCATTCTAACGAACATTATTACATAAATTATACTTTCTGTTGTTTAGTATAGTTAATAAGACATCTTTTTTATTATTATTAATGCTATTCTTCATACGAACAGGCATGTTATCAGCATTCATTATAAACTTGTTCATATTTTTTTACAACTTTGTTCCATGAGAAATTACTTGCTACATGCTTTCTTGCGTTTTCGCCTATTTCTTTAGCTAAATATTGGTTTGTAAGTAAGTGCTCGGCATACTCAATATATTGGTCGTAATTCCATATGCTAACCAGAAAACCTGTTTTGCCGTGAATAACTATATCTGGTATTCCATGAATGTTTGTTGCAATAATCGGGAGCCCAAATAATGCTGCTTCTAAAAGTACTGTAGGCAATCCCTCGGAAATCGAAGGGAGCATGAATAGATCAGCAATATGATAGCATTCAAATCTTTCTTCTGAAAGATAACCTGTAAATTTGATATGAGTACCTATAGGGTATGCCATTTTTCTTAGACTAGCACGTTGTGGTCCATCTCCAACTATTAAACCTTTAACCTTTAATTTTCTTTCTAGCAACTTCTTAATCGTTCTAATTATTATTTCAACACGTTTCATTTTGACTAGACGTCCCACGTACAAAATTACTTTTTCATCTTCATTTATCCCATATTTTTCCCTAATACTTTTTGTGTTGAGCCGTTTTTGAATATTGAAGATTTTTTCAACATTTATTCCATTGGGTATCACTTCTATTTTACTTTCAGGTATTCCTATTCTTTTTGCTTGCTTAGCAAGTTCCGAGTATAAAAGTATTATTTTGTCATAATTGTTAAGGACTTCTATTCCTAAGCCATATGTGTAAATTTTAGACAGAAAGTTCATTGGTAACGAGCCGAAGGAATAGTTTCCTACACCTATAAGTGCATCATTTACTATTATTGCTGGGATTTTCCTACATTTTCGTTTAATGAATATGGGAAGAATGGATGTTAAGTATTCATAGTCACAAACATGTATCAAATCAGCTTTACCGAGTCGAACAATATTGAATAATTCTTTTATCCATTTTTGAAAGACAGGTACTGTAACAACTGAATTGGAGAGAGATATAAAAAACGATGGAACATGTTTAACAAATATGTTTTCACGCAAATAGAAATCATGATGTATTTCAACTTTATCCGAGGGTTGTAAAATTGTTATGTTATACTTCTTCTTAGGAAGGTTTTCAGCTAATCCATATATTTCTGGTCTTCGACTTTTAGATGGATTAATGAAACATAGATTCATTTCTCATGTTCCCTTGGTGTTTTTAAGAGCTCTCCTGTTATACTACGTTTTCCTTTTAAAACATCTATGAATAAACTTAAGGATGTCCATAAAGCTCCAATAGTTGGGGCTAGGTCATCGGTGGATATAATGTCATCTGCAACTGAAAATGATGTTATGAAATCTTTTATGGGAGAAAAACTTCTATGCGTATTAATAACAGATGAGTAAAGCCATAAAATATCGCCTGGTAATAACCATCTTTGTTTCACACCTAATTTGTAACTTGGAAATTTGAGAGTTTCCCCTTCAATTAAGCATTTATACAATAGATATGGGAAATCTACTCCTGCACTTATTGCTAATGGTAGAGATCCCCAGAATCTACCGTTAATTTCCATGAGGTTTACGTTTTCATTTTTCTCGTTTAACTTGAATTCTACCATCGCAACTCCTTGCCATTTCATTTCCTTTAGTAGCTTTATTGAATATTCTGCTAGCTTTTTATTCCATACGCTGACTCTTAATGTACTGGCTCCACCAGTAATTGGATATTCATGCAATCTTTTATGCATGAATAACGCGACCAAACTAGAGGCATTGTCCATCAACATTTCCACACCATATCCCGCTCCCTGCACGTATTCTTGTACTAGAAAAAAGTTAGGAGGCACAATACCCTTAAGTCTGTTCATTAAACTTTTGTATCTAGATAGAAGATCCTCCTTGTTATATGCATAATTAACTGATGTGACTTTCATCATAACCGTCTTTCCATCAATCCATAGAACTTTCATCCTAGGTTTAATGACTACAGGATAGTTAAGTTCGTCAGCTATTTCTCTCAAAGTTTTTATATCATCTATTAGGAATGTTTTAGGATATGGTACTCCGCATTTTTGCGCAATGCTAATTGTTTGGAATTTATCATAGGCTTTCATTGCAACCTCATAGGGGGGTGCTGCCACCTTAACATATTGTTCAAATTCCTCTTTTCTTTCGAGAATAGGCATCATGGTGAAGTCGGTTATTGGGATCAATAAATCTAATTTTATGTTTTTCACCAAGCGTAGTAATGATTTCACAAATTTCTCTTTATCTTCTATCGGTGAAGGGTAAATCACTTTATAGGCGCAGTATTTTGATAGAAATCCGGCATTAAATCTTGTGGTATCGGCAGCCAATACCTTTATGCCTCTTTTACCTAGAGATCTTATGACTGCTAAGGCAGTTCTTTCAGATGCATCGGTAACTAAGACTGAGCCCATTATTTCAGAGCATCCTTAATGTATGTGGAGAAATTGGTGAATTTGAATTCGCTCAGCAAGGATGCTAGTTTTTGCTTTGCTTTATTCAAGTTATGATAAACTTGAAATCTGCCTAAAATTCCTGCATTAATTTTAGGAGTTTTCTCGTCAAGTTCCCAGTTATGTATGTAAATGACTGCTGGAAATCCTTCATCATTAATCTTCTTAATCCCCCTCTTTATTAGACCCAAGTCCCACAAACGTAACCAAAATCCCCCAGCTATAGGAACTTTAATAAGTCTAAATAGCTTGTATACTGCTAAGGGAAACTCTATTATTGGACATGTTTCATCTTCTTTTATTATGTTTTTTAAAGATGGATGGTACGGGTGCATTGGAGCCTTATATGTACCATACAAGGGCGTCCAAGTTGGAAATACGCTTGAGTCATATTTGAAGCCTTCATCATACAATATTTTTAGAACCCACTTCGTCTCATTATTTAAAGAGAATGATGGAGCTCGGAAACCTATGGTATGAGGGTGAAGTTTCTTAAAACTTCTAACTTCCTCTCTGAATTGCTCAGGTGTTAATTTCCATAAAGGTTCGTGTATCCATCCGTGGAAAGATACTTCATGTCCTTTTTCCAATATCATGTTGATTACTTCTGGGAATTTCTCAGCAATTTCTCCAACTATGAAAAACGTTGCCTTGGCATTATGTTCTTCTAGAATCTTTAATATTGGCGGGATATTTTTTGGAGTTCTGTAATATAAATTATGTCTATGTCGCCGTGTATATTCGCCGTGAAATACTTCTTCAACATCTATAGATAATATGTTTTCTACCAACGCTCAAAATATTATTTTCTTCTTATTTTTGGCAGTTTTTGTCAGCAACATTTATTTTGTCCCTTTAACTACGCTTACCAACACCCACAGTATTACTGCAGTTGTGAGTAGCATTAATCCAACCATGGTTGAAGCTACAGCTATCAACGCAACATTCGTCATTATCTGTCTTGTTGCCGTGAAGGTTTGTATTGTCCACACCCAGAAGAATAGTGCAATCATCATTGCTAATGCCCCTGGCAAACCGTAGAATAGTAGTGGCCTCCTTATGCTCATCTGCTTCACAATGCTTAAAACCACGTCAAGCCCATGTACTATTGGGTTTTGTGTTGATGGTTTCTCAACATTATAATTTATCTTTATTGGCACCTCAACTATCTTAAGCCCATTCTCCCTTGCTTGCATCAGTATCTCCGTTGAAGCACCCATACCCTGCTCAGTTGGCATTATTGAGTGTATTGCCCTCCTACCATAAGCTCTAAAACCAGATTGCGCATCAGTCACACCCCTATATGAAGCCCTCTTCGCCAATTTCGTTATCAACTTAATTCCACCAACCCTATACCTTGGAGCTTCAACACTCCCACCAGCAAGGAATCTTGAACCAATAACTATATCCCCCTCCCCCCTAAGTATAGGCTCAACAACCCTTGGAATATCACTAGGATTATGCTGTAGATCAGCATCCAAAACAACCATAACATCTGGATCGATCTCCCTAGCCCTCTTAAATAGTGTGTGTAAAGCAGCACCATAACCCATATTCCTCTCGTGCCTTATTACTTCTGCTCCAAGTCTCCCAGCAATTTCTCCAGTTAAGTCTGTTGACCCATCATCACACACAATAACCTTATCAACATACCTCTCAACTTCAATTACAACCCTAGCTATCGTCCTCTCCTCATTATATGCTGGTATACAAGCTATTATTGTGGGCTTCATTTCAGTATTATGCTCCCCAAGCCTTCGCCACTTGAACTTTACATTGTTGGATCTGTGGTCTGGC
>DTPJ01000478.1 GCA_011334435.1 Candidatus Poribacteria bacterium
AAGGTTGAAAGTTGACTGATTACTGATCACTGATCCCTATTTTGTGCGATTTTGCGGAAAAACCTATCATTGTCAAGAGATTTAGAGAGATTATCTATATTTTCTCTATATTTAAGGAGGATTACCTATGCGATTTTCTATTATATTATGTATTACGTTGTTATTTGTTTTTGGAAGCCAAGTTTATGGGTTAATTGACGATTTCAATGACGGCAATGATAGCGGTTGGACACCTGTACAAGGAAAATGGAGCGTCAAAAACAAAGAGTATGTTCAAGAGGACACAAAATGGACATCAACTACTACTTATGAAACTTATCATCGTAGTTTCTTTGGCGATGTAGATTGGACAGATTATACAGTTCAAGCCAAAGTGCGTATGGAAGGCGGAGGCGAAACAGCTGCTATCATTGGAATCTTTTTCAGAGTAACCGAGAAATCCGAAAAGGGGGACTATTACTATTTTAGGCTTGATGCCCGTGCTGCTGAGGGACCTTGTCTTATCAAATCTCCAAACACAATCCTTTTAGAAAATAAAGCTAAACCATCAAAACTCAATCAAAACTATATCCTCAAAGTTGAAGTGACAGGCGATAGTTTTAAGTGTTATATAGACGATAAATTAGAGATGGAAGTGAAAGATAAATCTTTTCCAAAGGGGGCTATAGGTGTTGGGACATTTAACACTCAGGGATTTTTTGATGATGTAACCGTAAATGGCAAAGGTATCGCTGCAAATGCGGTATCAAAAAATGGGAAACTTACGACTACTTGGGCTTGGATTAAAAAGATATAAAGTGGCGATTAAAAATGAAAAAAGCCATTATAACAATAATTTTTTTTGTCTTCTTGTGTGGCATTGCCTACTCTGAGGAGTTTTACGTTGATCTGGTAGAATTCAATGACTTAGTGATAAATCCAGTCACATCAAAATTCCTTATAAAAGCGATTGATCAAGCAGATTCAGATGGATCACAATGCCTAATCGTTATGCTTGATACGCCCGGTGGATTACAAAAATCTATGGAGACCATATATAAGGCAATGCTCAATTCTGCGGTTCCAATAGTTGTGTTTGTCGCACCTGACGGGGCGCAGGCAACGTCAGCAGGCGTGTTTGTTGCCCTTAGCTCGCATATTTTAGCGATGGCTCCCGGCACAAAAATCGGCTCAGCACATCCAGTCGCACTTGGTGCTGAAAAAATGGACGAAGACGTAAAAAACAAGATCGTTGAACATACCGTCGGTGAAGTAAAGAAAATCGCTGAACTCAAAGGCAGAAATGTAGAATGGGCGGAAAAGTCCGTCCGCGATAGCATATCTTCTACTTGGAAAGAGGCTTATGATAAAAAAGTTATAGACCTTATCGCAGACAACATCAACGATTTATTGGCAAAAATTGACGGTAAAGAAGTTATTACAGAAACAGGTAAAAGGATATTACACACAAAGAATGCAAAAATACGCAATATTAAAATGAGTCTTAGAGAAAGGCTTCTTGATAAAATATCCGATCCTAATGTAGCTTATATGCTTTTAATAATCGGCTTCTATGGCATATTCTTTGAGCTTTCTAATCCGGGTGCAGTTTTTCCGGGGATATTGGGCGGAATATCAATTATTTTAGCTTTTTTTGCACTTCAAACCTTGCCTGTAAATTATGCAGGAATTTTGCTTATCCTTTTGGCACTTATACTTTTTATCCTTGAAGTTAAAGTGACAAGCTATGGGGCATTAAGTATTGGAGGTATAACCGCTATGATATTAGGCTCGTTAATGCTCATAGATTCTTCTGAACCTTATGCGTATATATTTAAAATCTCGTTTCAATTAATATTGCCAGCAGTTATTGTTACCGCAGTTTTCTTTATATTTGGTATGGTGCTTGTAGCGAGAACACAAAAGAAAAAAATAACCACAGGGAGGGAAGGTCTGATCGGGTCAATTGGCGTGTGTTCAACGGAGATTAATCCAGAAGGAAAAGTTTTCTTACATGGTGAACTTTGGAATAGCATTAGCGATGAACATATAATGCCCAAAGAAAAGGTGAAAGTCATTGATATTGATGGATTTACTCTAAAGGTTGAAAAGGTCAACAAAAATAATATTTAAGGGAGGACTAAATCATGGAAGCTATTTGGTTGATTCCTGTTATTGTAGTAGTTTTAATAATTCTTGCTAACTCACTAAGAATAGTAAAGGAGTATGAAAGAGGCGTTGTTCTAAGATTTGGGAAGTTTCATACAGTAAAAAATCCAGGATTAAGGCTTATTTTTCCGTGGATTGATAGGATGACGAAGATGCAACTCAGAGTTGTCACAATGGACGTCCCATCACAAGACATTATAACCAAAGATAATGTTTCAGTGAAAGTCAACGCTGTTATATTCTTTAGGATCATTGATCCAGAGAAAGCATTTCTTGAGGTTGAGGAATATCTGAAAGCGACGTTCCAAATGGCACAGACTACTTTAAGGAGCGTCCTTGGAAAGGTGGAATTAGATGAACTATTGGCAGAGAGAGAAAAACTAAATCATGAATTGCAGACAATCATAGATAGTTTAACAGACCCTTGGGGTGTAAAAGTCACTGCTGTTGAAATAAAGGACGTTGAATTAACAGAACAACTGACCAGAGCGATGGCAAGAGTTGCAGAGGCGGAAAGAGAGAGAAGGGCAAAAGTTATACACGCGGAAGGCGAAAAACAAGCATCAGAGACATTATCAGAAGCGGCAAGAGTTCTTGCGTCAGAACCTTATGCTCTTCAATTAAGGTATCTTCAAACATTGGTAGAAATATCTGCTGAAAAAAATTCTACTATTATATTCCCATTGCCGATTGATCTAATTAAACCATTGACAGATTTGCTAAGCAAAAAAGCAGAAGGATAGATGTTTAAGTGACTGATTACTGATCACTGTTCAAGGTGAGGTTTTATGTATGGTTATTTTGGACAATATCAGCCAAGCAGGTTGATGCGGATTTTATACTTTCTGCCAAACTTTATAAGGCTTTTTTGGAGGTTATTCCGTGATCCGAGGATACCAATTTACAAAAAGGCGATCCCTGTTATTGGCGGTATATTAACACTTTCATATATACTTTTCCCTATTGATATACTTCCTGATTTCATAGCTTTTTTAGGACAATTAGATGACCTAACCGTTTTTTTGATCTTTATGGTGCCAAGTATCTTGCTATTCATTCGTGTTTGTCCTAAAAATATCGTTATGGAGCATGCACAAAGGATAAGTGGGAGAGCATAAGCAGACTAATACTATGAAATATCTTATAATTAGCGATATACACTCAAATATTGAAGCACTAAGAGCGGTTATATTTGAGACAATGTCAATGGATATTGACAAATATGTTATATTAGGCGATCTTGTCGGTTATTGTGCAAGTCCAAATGAAGTAATAGAAAGGGTCAGAGATATAAATCCTGCAATAATTATAAGAGGCAACCACGATAAGTTTGTAAGCGGGCTTTCTGATGGCAGGGATTTTAATCGCATTGCAAGAGAAGCTGATCTGTGGACAAGGGAAAACCTATTAACTCAAAATATGGACTTCATAAGACAATTACCAAAAGGACCTGTTGAAGTAGATGGGTTGTTTGAAATTGTTCACGGATCGCATTATGACGAAGATAGATATATACTTAGTTCAAGTGAGGTATTGGACGAATTTTATGGTTCGCAATGGAGAATAACTTTTTTCGGTCATACGCACATCCAAATGATATGGGCTTATGATGAAAATAACGAAGATGTTGAGCCAAATATATTTGCGATCCGCGATAATAAATACGAATATAAGCTTGATAAAAATATACGTTATATGATCAATCCGGGTTCCGTAGGACAACCAAGAGATAGAGACCCAAGATCAGCTTTTGCTATTTTTGATTCTGATAAATGGACAGTAACATTTTTTCGCGTTAACTATAATATTAAAATTGCCCAAGACAAGATTAGAAGGGCAGGTCTTGATGAATTCTTTTCAGAAAGGTTAGCAGTTGGAATATGAAGTATATTATAACCATAATATTATTGCCTGCTATTTTTAGCGTGGCATTATCAGCACAAGACACATATAAATATGCGGGTGAATTTTTGAATGTCGGAGTGGGTGCAAGAGCCTTGGGTATGGGAGGGGCTTTTGTGGCAATTGCTGATGATAGCACAACTACATATTGGAGTCCGGGCGGATTGCCATCGTTAAAATCAAAAGAGGTCTCTTTTATGTATTGTCAGCAGTTCAGAAATCTTGTTCAGACAAACTTTATCAGTTATGTCCATCCACAATCAAAATGGGGTGCTTTCGGTGTAAGTTGGCTAAGGCTTGGCGTTGAGGATATACCAAAGACAGGTTATCTTGATGCTAACCAAAACAATATGCAGGATTTCAACGATAAAAATGACAACGGCATAAAAGACCCAGGAGAGCTATATATTGAACATCCTATCCAAATAGGCAGTTTTGATGATGTTGAAGAGGGATTTTTTCTGACTTATGGGCTAAATCTCTCTGATAAGTTTTCAGCAGGGCTAAATGTAAAATATATAAGACAACTTTTGGCGCAAAACTCGTCAACAGGATTCGGCTTTGATGTCGGCGGAATATATGAAGTTTTTGACAATTTCAAATTAGGGATTAACGTCCAAGATGTGACAAAAACCAAGCTAAAATGGGATTCTGCAAGCAAGCATGAAGATGTTATTCCTCTGAGCTTTAAGTTCGGTTGTGCATATACAAAAGAAATATCCGCTTTGAAAAGCCTTATGACTGCTTCTTGGAGTCTTGATACAAAATATGGAACAGAGATGCACTATGGGTTAGAATGGTGGATCATTGATAAGCTTGCATTGAGATTTGGTCTAAATAATGGTGAGATGACTGTTGGGACGGGATTAAGATTGTCTGCGTTCCAAGTAGATTATGCCTTTATCGGTCATGATGATCTCGGCAACACTCATAGAATATCAACATCAGTAAAGTTTTGATCAAACAGTGCCAATTTAGGCGAGGGAGAGAATCATGGGAATAATTTATTCTGGCACAGGTTGGGGAAAAACTGCAATAGGGGAACTTGACGAAAATTGTATTGCATATTCAGGAACTGGCTGGCTCAAAGAAGCTATTGGGAAAGTTGATAGCGATGGGACGGTTTATTCAGGAACAGGCTGGTTTAAGGAAGCTATTGGGAAAGTTGACAACGATGGGACGGTTTATTCAGGAACAGGCTGGTTTAAGGAAGCTATCGGAAAAGTTGATAGCGATGGGACGGTTTATTCAGGAACCGGTTGGCTTAAAGAAGCTATCGGAAAAGTTGACCCCCCTCATATCATGTTTTCTGGAGCAGTTCTTTTGCTTTTATTGAGATAAATAAAATATGCGGAGCAAATAATGAAGGCAGTTTTTTTTGAATCACCCAAAAAAGCTAATATTAAAGAGTTGCCTAATCCGAGGATCAAAGACGACGAAGTCCTGATAGCGGTTAGGTCTGCTGGTGTCTGTGGAACAGATGTCCATATATACGACGGCGATTTTATAGGGACTTATCCTGTGATCCCAGGACATGAATTTTCTGGCGATGTAGTGGAAGTTGGAAAATCTGTTCAAACAATCAAAGTCGGTGACAGAGTTGCTGTTGACCCAGGGGTATTCTGCCGAAAATGTTCATTTTGTCGTGAAAACAAAGAGAACTTTTGCGAGAATTTTATGGCTTATGGAGTTCATTTTAACGGCGGATTTGCGGAATATACCGCTGTGAAAGAGGAAAATGTTTACCGAATTGACGGGCTATCTTATATAGAAGGCGCGATGGTTGAGCCTGTGGGATGTGGAATACACGGTTTGAAACAGATCAATATGGAAATAGGAGATCACGTCCTAATATTCGGCAGTGGTCCTATAGGGCTAATATTGATGCAGTTATGTAAAAACTATGGGGCATCTGCGATTACCGTTGTTGATATTATTCAAAATAAACTTGATTTAGCGAAAAGACTTGGAGCAACTAATGTTTTATTAGCTGATTCTAATCTGTCAAAAAACTTGAAGGATATACGTCCTGACGGATTTCACGTTGTCATTGATGCGACAGGTCGTCCATCAGTGGTCCAAGGCATGTTTGAATATGTCAGAAATAGGGGAAAAATACTATTCTTTGGTGTATGTCCGCAAAATGCGAAAATAGAAATATCCCCTTATGATGTGTATAAAAGAGAATTAAAAATATATGGCACTTTTGCGATACTCTATACAGCAAATCAGGCTATTGATATGATACGAGAGAAAAAGATAAATGTGTCCGATCTTGTCTCTCATCGCTTTTCTTTAGATGAATTTATGATAGCATTAGATATGATGATGGACAGAACTAATTCAATGAAGATTGTAATTGAGCCAACAAAATAGAAGGAGAGCATAAAGTATGGCTAAAATTAAAGCAGAAGAAATAGAGCATTTATTGAATGCAATAAAGGTATCAATACAACAAGGCGGAAATTTTCTTGTTAGCAGATGTAATCCATACGGACCTATTATGCGTGAAAGAAATTTAGATTATATTCATAAAGCTACATGGGGCATGTATTCTGCTGGTGTTAGACATAGCCTAATAGCTAAATTGATAGACTGGGCTATTGAGAATGCGTTACAGCCTAATGGCGATCTCTTCTTTCCAGAGGAAGGCGACGAATATAAGATAATGCAGAGATTATATCGTCCCTTAAATTTTGGCAGAATAGCGGTTTATATCGGTCATCCTATGCTTAAAAATGAGCTTATCTTGAATAGGATTATGCAATATCAACATCGTTCAGGCGGAGTTTTCAATTATATAGGGGAAGACCCCAAAAAAATTGAGGAACAGCCAGCAATTGGACCGCTTAATACCACATTCTTTGGTCATCTTATGATCGCGCTTAATATAAAAGATTTAGCAATAATGGCAGGGAAATGGGTCTGTAACTTCGTTCAAGCAAATAAAGATTATATGTCCAAAGACAAAGTAATGTTTACGAATATGACGCCTAATGGTGATCTTATCACTGACATAAAGCCCGGTGGTAAAATCTCTGGTATGGTTGATAATATAGCACCTAAACAAGAATTCTGGCAAGTCGGAACGGCTATGGCTTATTTAGCAGTGCTTTATGAAAAACTCATAGATGATTGGAAATATTCAGAGAGTGAAGCTCAGGTCTATCTTGATAACGCATTATTATTGCTTGATTACGAAGTGACAATGCCTTTATATACATATCTCTGGCCTTCAAAATGCAAGGTTGGTTGGGGGGCAGGAGAACTGTTAAGGATTTTAGTCAAATACAATAAAGGAACAGAAGAGCGAATAGAAAAAGCCTATGATATTAGCAGAAAAGTTGCTATCTTTACATTTATGGACAATCAATTGCCAAATGGTGGTTGGTCATGCATGCACTATCCGTTAAGTGAATTAATACCAGAGATGGATTATGACTATAAACCGCTTAAAGGGATCGTAAACGTGCCAGATAGTAGGATAGTTGGTTCTCAGACAATTTATCTTCCCGGAGAGGAGATAACAGGCGAGTTTCTCGGCGAAATGAAAGCTATTCAACTTGGGCTTGAGGAATTGCTAAAAGCTGTTTGACAAAAGTATCAATTTATAGTAATATAAGATATGTAGGGCTTGATAAAATTTAGATTATTAGCGATCTGTGTAAAAAATAGAGGAGGGTGATATATAGTGTATATTATAAGATCAATTTTGCTTTCTTTGTTTATGATATTCTTTATTTTTAGTCCGCTGGTTTTTTCTGCGTCAAAGGATCCTGATTTAATCTTTTATTTTCCTTTTGAGGAATTTAACGGAAATATTGCGTTAGACAAGTCAGGGAACGGTCACGATGGCGATATAAAAGGAAATATCAAAATAGTGGATAATGGGAAGTTCGGCAAATGTGCTGAATTCCAAACAGGTAGTTATATAGACATGCATGGACCTGATTTTCCTGCTGATCAAATTCCAAAATCAGCGATAACCTTATGTGCGTGGATCAAATGCAAAAATACTGGCGATCATCATGAGATATTCAACGCGAGAGCATCGGATCAGACATGGGTTATCCATCCAGAAGCCCGTTCCGATGGAAATAATTTCAGATGGCTATTGCGGACCGATGGTGGAACGACCATATTTGACATGAGAGGTGGCGCAGTTACATGGGATAGTTGGCAACACTTCGCTGGCGTTTATGATGGAAAGAAAGGCATTTTATATATTAACGGAGAAAACGTCGGAGAAGCAAATGGCGGAGCTAAAATAGCCAAAGACTGGGGTTCTGGCGCAAGGATCGGCAGGACAATTGACGATGCAAGACCTTTCACAGGGCTTATGGACGAGTTAATTATGTGGAAAAAAGCCTTGACAAAAGATGAGATCAAAGTTATTATGGAAAAAGGGTTGGAAGCCACGATGGCGGTATCCCCAGTTGGAAGCATTTCCACAACCTGGGGGCAGTTGAAATCACAATAAACATAATGAGTTCGTATCAGAAGTATTCCAAAGGGATAAGGAGGTAATTATGAAGTATTTTATGTTGGCAAGTTCGGTTTGTCTTTTGCTGATTCTATCTATGTCTGCAATGGCGGCAGGGGACCCAGATTTAGTGATTTATTACTCTTTTGACAACTTTGGTGCTGTTGTTTCTGATGAATCAGGGAAAGGACATAATGGAGCAGTAGTTGGAGACGTTAAACCCGATGCAAATGGAAAAAGAGGCGGAGCAGCGAAATTCGCAAAAGGTAGTTATCTTGATCTAAAAGGCGATGCTTTTCCGACTTCTGATGTTCCTGTTGATGCTATGACTCTTTGTGTATGGGCAAAACCTGAGAATACTGGTGACCATCATGCGATCTTTAACGCTAGAGCAGAGGATCAAACATGGGTTGTTCACCCTGAATTCCGAAGTGATGGGAAACTCAGATGGCTATTGCGTGCTGCTGGTGGCACTACTATATTTGATATTCAGCAAGGTCAATGGACGCCAGACCAATGGATACATTTCGCCGGAGTATATAGTTCAACTGGTGACAACAAGGGGATTCTATATGTTAATGGCGAAAAAGTAGCAGAAGAAGCAGCAAGAGTTGCAAATGCCAAGATAGCTAACAATTGGAAAATGGGAGCAAGAGTTGGTAAGAACATTGATGATGCCAGACCTTTCACTGGACTGATGGATGACCTTTGTATATTCAAAAGGGCTCTTAGCCAAGATGAAATAAAAACTATTATGGTTAGTGGTCCTCCTGTAGCTTCGCCAGTATCAAAGGTAAAGTCATTAACTACTACATGGGGCAGTATTAAAAATTAAATGGTCACTTAAAAGATAACTATATAGGCAACGTATGAACATGATCATTATACGTTGCCTTTTGCATTTTTAACGAGGATAATATGAATGTAAAATTCAACATTGACGAAATCTTTGAGATGGCGGAACAAATAGAAAGAAACGGACAAAATTTTTATCGCAGTGCAGAAAAAATGATGAGAACAAACTCCGAAAGCCAAAAATTAATGTCACTATTAGCTGATATGGAAATCAAGCACGAAAAAGTCTTTGCTGATATGAGAAAAGACATTCTCAAATCGGATAAGATAGAATCAATATTAAATCCCGAGTTTGATCCTGATGGATTAGCGAGCATGTATCTCCATTCAATCGTTGATGGAAAAGTATTTGATCTAACCAAAATGCCTGTCATTGAAAATGAGACGCCAGAGGGCATCCTTAAAATGGCTATTGAACGAGAAAAGGACTCTATAATCTTTTATCTTGGTATAAAGGAGTTAATCTCAAAGGATTTCGGTCAAGACAAGGTTGATCTGATAATCAAGGAAGAAATGGGTCATATAGTCTATCTGAGCGATGAAATAAAGAAAATTACAGGAGAATGAAATGTCTATACTCGGTCATAAGACTTACGCCCGTATAGGTGTTATGGGCAATCCCTCCGATGGATTCTTTGGTAAAACAATATCAGCATGTATAGAAAATTTCTACGCCCAAGTTGTGCTTATTGAAAGCCAGCGAATAAAGATAGTTCCACATAGTTTGCACGATCCAACAGAATTCTCCGACCTCGCAGAGCTTGAAGAAACAGCGATTAGGGACGGTTATTATGGTGGTATAAGGCTTTTATACGCAACATGCAAAAGGTTTAACGAATATTGTAGAGAGAATGGAATATTACTTGACCATAAGAATTTTTCAGTTATTTATGATACCAATATCCCTCGCCAAGTCGGTCTCGGTGGATCAAGCGCCATCATAGTTTCACTGTTGAAAGCATTAATGGATTTTTACAGTTTGACAAATGATCATATTCCGCTTCATATACAGCCCAATTTAGTTTTGAGCGTTGAGACCAAAGAATTAGGAATAAATGCAGGTTTACAAGACAGAGTAATACAGACCTACGGCGGAATGGTATATATGGATTTTGATAGAAAACTTATGGAGACCTATGGACATGGACTATATGAACCTATGGACCCAAAGTTGCTTCCAAATATGTTTCTTGCCTATACCGATAATCCGGGCAAGGATTCAGGAAAGATGCACAACGAAGTTAGATTTAAGTTCAATCAAGGTGATAAAGAAATTATAAACGCTATGGCGACATTTGCAAGCTACGCACTTGACGCCAAACATGCTTTGGAAGAAAAGGACTATAAACATTTCGCTAAGTTGATGAACATGAATTTTGATCTTCGGAGAAAGATATATGGCGACAAAGCCATTGGCGAACAAAGTTTGCGAATGATTGAGATAGCAAGAAGTCTTGGCGCTCCATCAAAATTTCCCGGATCAGGTGGTGCTGTGATCGGAATGTATGAAGATGAAGATCACTTTAATAAACTGCGTGAAGCATATCTAAGTCATGGTTTCAGATTTACCAAAGTAATTCCTAATGTATAGGCATTCATTTATTACTATTCCCAATTTACGAGAGGAGGAATTATATAAGGAGAATTTATGGAAGAAATTCAAATAGAAGAGAAAATAGAAAAGGCTTTGTTGGTAGGGGTAAGGCTGTCAGGTATGACAAAGATATACGCTGATGAATCGTTGGCTGAACTCTCACGGCTTGCAGATACTGCAGGTGTTGAAGTAATGGATAAGATGATACAATCCCGAGAGTCGCCCGACCCTGCCTATTTTATCGGCAAAGGTAAAGCTGACGAGATCGCAAATATCTATAAAGAATTAGGACTTTCAATGGTTATATTTGATGTTGACCTTTCGCCTGCACAGACCCGAAACCTTGAAAATATAATCGGCGGAAAAGTTATTGATCGGACAAGGCTTATACTTGATATTTTTGCACAACATGCCAGAACTAAGGAAGCAATGCTTGAAGTAGAGCTTGCACAACTGGACTATCAACTACCAAGATTAACTAGGCTATGGACGCATCTTTCACGGCAGACCGCAGGTGCAAGAAATGGTGGCGTTGGAACAAGAGGACCCGGAGAAAAACAGTTAGATATTGATAGAAACCTGATCAGAGCAAGGATGTCAAGGCTAAAGCAACAATTAGAAAAGATAAAAGAAAATCGTCACTTAGAACGGAAAAACAGGAAAGATAAATTTACAGTTGCACTTGTTGGATACACTAACGCTGGAAAATCTACGCTTCTAAACTCATTAGCAAACGATCATCAATACACAGACGACAAGCTATTTGCTACGCTTGATCCTGTGACGAGAATTGTAAACCTCTCTGATAATCATAGTGTTTTGATCACTGATACAGTTGGATTTATCAGAAACCTTCCACATCATCTAATAGCATCATTCCGAGCAACGCTTGAAGAAGTCAATGAATCTGATATGCTTCTCCACGTAATTGATTCAGGACATCCAAGTGTAAGGGAACAGATCAAAGCAGTTGAAGATGTCCTTAAACAACTCAATGCCCATAATGTGCCTACATTAGCAGTCTTTAATAAGATAGATACATTAGACGATATGAGTATCTTGTCTGATCTAAAACGCGATTATCCCGACAGTGTCTCAATTTCTGCTTTAAAAGGTATTGGAATTGATAAACTCAAAGATAAGCTACTTGATAAAGTGTCTAGTAATGAAGTTGAGATAAAATTTGAAATACCACAGACTTATGGACAGATAATAAATTATATCTATGATCACGGAAAAATCATCAACAGAGAATTTAAAGATGGGTTCGTTCATCTACAAGCTAAAATGGAACGTAGATATGCCGATAAAATTAAGAAAACATTGGAGATAAAGATTGCTTGAGTTAATAAATATATCAAAATATTATGAAATCCCTGAAAATAATAAGCCAAATTATGTCCTAAAAGATATATCTCTAAATGTTTCAAATGGAGAATCTATTGCTATCGTAGGTCCTTCGGGGTCTGGAAAAAGCACTCTTTTAAATATTATAGGTGCACTTGATCGTCCAAGTGATGGCAAAGTCATTTTAGACGGCAAAGATTTTTCTTTGATGGACGAAAAACAATTAGCCTTAATTAGAAATCAAGAGATCGGATTTATTTTCCAATTACATCATCTTTTGCCTCAATGCACAGTTCTTGAAAATGTCCTTATTCCGACTTTAGCTTTCAAAGATTCAAAAAAGTCTAATCCATCTGAGTATGCCCGCAGGTTGCTTGATAGAGTAGGGCTAAAAGATAGGCTTTTTTATAGACCGGGACAGCTTTCTGGCGGTGAACGTCAACGTGTCGCTGTCGTTAGGGCATTGATCAACCATCCCAAACTTTTGCTCGCCGATGAACCAACCGGATCATTAGATCATCAAAACGCTTTAAGCCTTGTCCAGCTTTTAGCGGAGATCAACAAAGATGAGTCTGTCACGTTAATAATGGTCACTCATTCTTTGGAATTGGCATCAAAAATGTCAACTATCCTTGAATTACGGGAAGGCAAGTTAATTAAAAAATGACTTTTTGGAGATTGGTAACAAGAGGCATCAGATTCTATTGGCGGAATCATATCGGACTAATGCTTTGTGTCGCTATCAGCACTGCAACGATACTTTCTGCATTAGTTGTTGGGGATTCTGTCAGATACTCTCTGAAAAAGATCGCTATATCCAAGATCGGCAGAATTCATCTTGCATTAACTTCACAAGATCGCTTTTTCCGAGATGAACTCGCCAAAGAATTAGACTCTCAATCTGTTTCTGCTTTATTGCTAAACGGAATTGCGATTAACACTGAAAATAGATCAAGGGCAAATAATATTCAGATTATCGGCGTTGACGATGATTTCTGGAAACTTGGAGATATTAACACAACTATTGGTGAAAATAACGCTATTATCAATGAACGATTAGCTAAACACTTAGACATAAAGGATGGCGATGAGATATTAATAAAAATAAGAAAAACAAGCCTTCTGCCGTTAGACGCGCCCTTATCTATTGATAGTGATCTTTCCGTCTCTATTCGTGTAATTATACAAAGAATAATGCCCGATCTAAGTATTGGCGGATTTAGCCTTCAATCAAATCAGATCATACCTTTTAACGTATTTCTACCTATAA
>DTPJ01000069.1 GCA_011334435.1 Candidatus Poribacteria bacterium
GATAATTTAGTGGTCACTTATGATTTCTATGATGAAGATGGCGGAATGGATATGGGAACGGAGTTCACTTGGTATCGCAATGGTGTAATATCAAATTTCAAAGGTGTTGGTCAAAATATATTGCCTTCTAGCTCTACATTGAAAGGTGAGGAATGGTATTGTATTGTTAAACCAAAGGATGGGGCAAGGTTTGGCAATCCAGTGAAATCTCCTGTCGTAACGATAGCTAATTCTCCCCCAGTTCTTAAAAGTGTTGAAATTCTGCCAACAAATCCCAGATCAGATGCAAAACTGACTGTGAAATATGATTATCGCGATGTTGACGATGATAGAGAGTCTGGAACAGAGGTCCAGTGGTATAGGAACGGCGAGCCAAAATTTAAGAAGGTTATCGTTTCTGAAGCAGATAAGGTCTTGCCACTTGCCATAGCTAAGGGAGAGAAATGGCATGTGATTGTGACGCCGAGTGATGGGTTTGATCGTGGTATTCCGATGACCTCTGCAAGTGTTACTATATCAAATTCTGCCCCTAAGATAGAAAATCTCACTGTTTCTGGTAATTCAGGCAATATAGCTATCACGTTTGATCTTATTGATCTTGACAATGACAACTGTGATATTATGATTGAGTATCAAGGCGGAACTGCTTCAGTAAATTGGGTTAAAGCAACAACACTTGAGCCTACTACGAAAATTTCTCCAACAAAGGGATTAAGGTTTACATGGGTTTCTAGGACTGATGAACTCGGAAATAAATCCGATGATTATAGAATAAGGGTAACTCCTAACGATGGAAGTTTGACAGGTGATACCGTTGTCTCAAATAAATTTACTATTAACAATAACTCTTTGCCATCTGCATCAAGCCTTAGGATATTGCCAGAATTGCCAAAGAGTTCAGATGATCTTCAGGTAAGTTATACTTTTGTGGATGCTGACGGCGATAAAGAAGGACAACCAGAGATTAAATGGTATAAAAATGGGGCTCATCAAGTAATATATGATAATAGGAAAGTGCTTCCAAGTTCAGCGACAACAAAGGGTGACAGATGGTATTATACAATTAAGGTATTTGATGGCAAAGATTATGGAGGAATGCAGCAGTCATCAAGTGTTACCATAGTCAACGCTCCGCCAACCGCTATTGATGTTAAATTATCGCCAGATTATCCGAAAATTGGTCAATCACTTGTTGCAAGCTATCGTTATCAAGATGCTGATGGTGATTCCGAACAAGGAACAAAAATAGAATGGTATAAGAATGGTGCTTATCAGAAAGATTACGATAATCTTAAAACTATACCGGGAAACATTCCTATTTCAGGGGAAGAATGGTATTTCACAGTTAGACCTAAAGATGGATTTGACTTCGGTCTTCCTGTGCAGTCAAACAAAGTGTATATAGCTAACCTTCCGCCTCAGGTCAGCTCTTTAAGTATATCGCCATCTAATCCGCTTACCACAGATAATCTTATAGCTTCTTATGTATATGTGGACCCAGAAAACGATCCAGAGAGCGGTTCTAAAATATCTTGGTATAAAAACAATGTTATTCAAACAAAATATAACGATCAACTTATAGTGCCGTCAGATGCTACTGCGCGAAGGCAAGTTTGGTATTTCACAGTTGAACCTAAAGATGGCAGACAATTTGGCGAGCTTAAACAATCAGGGTCGGTGATCATTGGCAATACTCCGCCAAAAGCCACTAATGTTGTTTTGTCGCCACCTTATCCGCTTAGGACTGATGATCTTGTTGCAAGCTATGACTATTTTGATGCTGACGGTGACCCTGAGGGCAGAACTGAGATCAAATGGTATAAAAATAATATATTGATGTCTAAGTATGACGGCTTGAAGAAAGTGCCAAGCAAGGATTTATCAGATAGGGAAGTCTGGTATTTTACTGTTAGACCGAAAGATGATTCTGATTTTGGGGAAGTTCAAACTTCTAACAAAGTTGAGATTGGCAATCCGATACCAAGAGTGAATAATTTATTTATAAAACCTGATAATCCGTTGACTACTGATGATTTAGTTGCTAATTATACTTATATTGATCCAAATGGTATTCCTGAGTCGGGAAGCCTGATAACTTGGTATAAGAATGGAGTTGCCCAATCTGAGTATAACGATCTGAAAATTTTGCCGTCAAGTGCAACAAGAAAAGGGGAAAGATGGAATTTCTCTGTTAAGCCAAAAAACGGCAGTCTCTTTGGTGAGGAGCAATCATCCGCACCTGTTGTGATCGCTAATAGTATCCCAAAGATAACGACTGTAATCCCACAACCTCAGGAACCGACTACTGATGATGATATACTTGCTGACTATATATTCAATGATCCAGATGGCGACAAAGAAGCTAAAAATGAGATCAGATGGTATAGAAACGGCGTTTTACAAACGGATTATGATAATTTTACTAAACTGCCTTCGTCAGCAACAAAGAGGAATGAAGAATGGTATTATACAGTCAGGGCAAGCGATGGCACTTCATTTAGCGAGTTGGCGACTTCCGTCAAGTTCAGGATAAGGAATGGCAAGCCAAAAGTCACCGATGTGGTTATATCGCCAGCAAATCCAAAGACTACTGATGATCTAATTGTAAGCTATAAATATGCAGATACAGAAAACGATCCAGAATCCGGGACAGAGGTAATATGGTATAAAAATAACGTCAATCAACAGGAATTCCATAATTTGAAAGTTGTTCCTGCATCCGCTACGGTAAAAGGTGATAGGTGGTATTGCACTGTTACACCAAGGGACGGGATAGATTTTGGCAATCCTGTTTCATCGTCTATAGTTAGCATAAGTAATACTAATCCTGTTGCTTCTGACATCTCTGCTGTTGTTAGCCAAGTGTCAAGAGGTAAAGCTGTGAATATAATTGCAATTGGTAAGGATGTTGATGAAACTGATGCGGGTCCTGCGTTGAAATGCCAGATCAGCTATAAGATTGGGAATACTCCGTGGGTTCCTTTAAATGTGGAGTATGTAGAATCGCCAAATCCACAATGGAAGGCTAATTTTAGTCCCGATGCTAATGCTGTCCTTGGCGATTATGATTTTAGGGCAAAGTTCGTTGATTCCTCACAGGCAGAGAGCGATTGGCTTGAAAAATATAGATTGGTGACAGTAAATAATAGCTTGCCTGTTATAAGTTCCAGTCTTGATGACCTTCGTGTAACAGAGGATACTGTCAAAGAGTTTGATCTGACCGATTTTGGAAATGATTATGAGAATGGAAAAAATTTGACGTGGATCCTTGACGAAAATAGTGTTGACAATAATCTGTTTAGTGCGAGGATGCTGCGTGGCAAAGTTTTAGAGATTACGCCAGTTCACGATAAAAACGGTAAAGATGATATTACATTAATAGTAATAGATGCTGATGGCGGAAAAACAGAGAAGAAAGATATAACAATAATAGTTGATCCTGTAAATGATCCACCGACTATTCCTACGGTTGTCAAGATAACCCCTGAAAATCCGACCACGCTTGATACTCTTGTATGTGAGCCTTCTGGAAGCACTGATCCTGATGGTGACAGTGTCGTATATAGATACCAATGGTATAAAAACGGAGTGGCTCAACCTGACCTTAAGTCACGAGATGTTCATTTTAGCAAGACCGCAAAAGGCGAAGTATGGAAATGTGAAGTCACGCCAAGTGATGGAATTGTTGATGGTCCATCAAAATCAGTAGAAGTGAAAATAGGGAATTCAGCACCAAGTATTACCAATATTAAAGTGTCTGGGAATACAAAGGACGTTAAAATCACATTTGATCTTGATGATCCAGATAACGATGTATGCGATCTTAAATTAGAATATAGATTAAAGGGCGGAATATGGAAATCAGCTTCTACTTCTGGTGTATTGAATGGAGTAAATCCTGCGAAGAGTTTAAGCCTTATATGGCAGTCTTACTCAAATGAGCCAAACGTCGCTGTTAGTGATTGTAAATTGCGTCTGACAGCCAATGACCGTTCAATTAACTCAGAAATAAAAGAGTCAGATTCTTTCCTTTTGGATAATAAGCCTCCAGAATTCGTTTTAACTGCTGTCGTCAATCCCGTATATGATGCCTATGTTGATGTAAATGTCAGGACTGATGAGGAGTTGAAAGACCCATTGCCAGAAGTCTCTGTTAAGCTGAGCGAAGAAGAGACGATTAAGCTTGAGATGAAAAAGATTGCTGAAAGAACTTGGACTGGTATGCTTAAACTTCAAAGGGGCTATAAAGGCAATGTTCTATTTACTGTAAAGGCTTATGACATTTATGATAACGAGGGAAAAGCTGAATTATTGAGGGAATTTAATATACCACCGCCAGACCCAAAGCCTGATAAGTTTGTCTTAGGACAAAACTATCCAAATCCTATTGTTATAGGGACAAATATCCCTTATGAATTGCCTGAAAGCTCTAATGTCAGCCTTGAGATATATAATTCTAATGGGCAATTAGTGAGAAAGATTGATGTAGGTTATAAGTCTGCTGGCTACTATGTCGTTGAAAATAGGGCGATTTATTGGGATGGGAAAGATGAATTTGGGCTTCCTGTGGCATCGGGAGTTTACTTCTATTATCTGAAAGCTAATAATTTTGAAGGTGTAAAGAAAATGGCTGTTAAGAGATGATATTAAAAAGTTTGTAGGCTTTATGTCATTATAAGGATACTATATAACTTGCTGATGCAAAAAACTTTTAAGGGTGTAACTATGAGAGGATTTTATGTTTTTATCGGTCTATTGCTTCTCGCTGTATCGTTTATCAGTTGCGGTGGAGATGAACAAGAATCGGTAGTAGTAACTGCGGAAATGATCGTTGAGCAGGGTTGGACTGAGTATTCTGCTGGCAATTATGAGTCAGCGATAATCAAATTTCAATCTGCCCTTGCTAAGAGTCCAGAAATGTCAGAAGCGTATAATGGCATTGGTTGGTCAAACGCTAAACTTGGCAAGATCAGTGATTCAATAGATAATTTCAAGAAAGCTGTTTCCAAAGACCCACAAAACGTTGATGCACACGCCGGATTAGCAGGAGTCTATTTTATATCTGGTAACTATGAATTGGCTATTGCATCCGCCAAACAAGCCTTGACGATCAAATTTGATTATCAATCTCCACATGACAAGGTAAAAGCGGGCAGTTTGCGTCTATTATTGGCACAGTCATATTATAACATGGGCGATTATGCCTCTGCGAAAGCTCAGATTGAGATATTAGGTATCTATGGCAAAACATTAGACCCAAGCAGTCCTACTTATCCATCAGATCTCCTTCTTGCAATTGATGAGTTATCAAGGAAGATTTAATGAAATTTGAAGGCTAAAATTATCGCTATATTTCATAGGAGTTTTTTTGTCGGAGTTTTTTTGTCCAAACTCATGACCGCTTCAGTGACATCTGTTGCAAATAGTCTTTGCGTATGTTATAATGAGGTCAGAAGCGGTTTAGTAAGGGTTTATTTATTAGGGGTTATCAAAAAAATAAGAAGAAGGGAGATGTGTATATGAAGGCAAAATTGTTAGTCTTTTTGGTTTGTTTTACATTATTATCAGCTGGTATCAGTCATTCGCAATTAATATCACCTCCTCCGACGATAGATTCATCGCATATTCCAATGGAAATATTAGCTGGACTTATTGGAAAATACCTTGCCTTGATAGAACAATATGAAATGATGGTTGATAACGGAGAAACTCCGAGTTCTGTAATAAAAGTCAGGATTGCTGCTAAACTTGATATTTCCAATGTGAAAGAATCTTCAAATATATCTTCTGATATTGATCTTCTAATTAGTGGTATTTCTAAAGTAGCTTTTTGGCTTAATGGAAGTATATCTTTTAGGTTTCCTTATCCTTTTTTGGTTGATCTTTCTAGCAGTTTTGGTAACGTTAAATTTTTAAAAGACAAGGATAAATTGATAGTGTCTTCCAGTGACGAATCTATATATGCTGTTTTACCAGTGGCAGACTCCGTTAAAAGTGCTTTAGAACAACTACCATTTGGAGGATTGGATGAATTACCCTTATCTATTGATGAGTTGAAGCTTTTAGTTGATAGTTTGCTTGTTGGTATAGCTGATCTTGATAATCAGTACGAGGGGATAAAGCCTACTCCCAGAGGACCAGCTCATGTTATCAAATTGGAATCAGTTGAAAGTGGTTGGATAGTAAATTTATGGGTTCTTGACAAAACTTGGGACCTTTATAAAGTTGATATTTATGATACAGAAGACGGTTCTGTGACGGTTATGACCTTTGATCAGATTGATCTAATAACGGATATTCCAGATGCTGAGTTCTCAATTGATACGTCTTCCATGGCTGAATTACCATATCAAAATCTAATTGACATTCTGAGCTTAAAATTAGCTACATCTGTTATTATTGGCTCGCCAGTTGTTACTGATCTTTATCCTTCTGCCTCAAAAGTCAATAAAGGTGAAGAAATTGAGATAATCTCTAATGCGTTAGATGCAGAAGATGAGGAATCTGATCTTATACCTTTGATCCAATGCAGACCAACTAATGGTTCTTGGACAAATTTACCTGCTGAGTATGTTGGCGATTCACCATTAGGAAGTTGGAAAGCGGTTTTTATCCCAAAAGCTTCTGATCCGATCGGAGATTATGACCTCAGAGCAATTTATATTGATAAAGCTGGAAATAAGAGTGAACCGTTTGAGTTTATAAAAGCTTTTAAGGTCGTCGCTATTCCACCTAAGGTTATCGGTTTTTCGCCAGAAGTTGATCAAATTTCTGTAACATCGTCAATTAATATTACTTTTGACCAAGACATGGATAAAATGTCTGTTGAAAAGGCTTTTTCTGCTATTTATACCAATGGCGAGGTAATTTCTGGTGTTTTCAATTGGATTGATAAAACTATGATTTTTACTCCTACTAAACCGTTAAGATATAATTCTACTTTCAATGTCAAGATATTTGGCACAGCAAAATCGATCGGTGGAGTCGGTTTAGATGGTAATAAAAATGGTGTAGCTGATGGTTCTCCGAAAGATGATTTATCATTAAGATTTAAAACCGAAGGCGTTTTGATAGTTTCTATCGTTCAAAAGATCAGAAGAGACCCAGTAATAAAGGGCGATCTTATTGACTTAGATATTAATATTGAGAATGTAACAGGGCTTAGCCAATTTTCTTTTGATTTAACATTTGATCCCTCAATTCTCAAGGTATCAAAAATAGAGCGTGCATCATTTGCTGATTGGAGACCAAGACCAAAAGACGTTGGAGAAGCTGATATATGGCTTCCGATAATTATTGATAATGATAAGGGCATAGCGAAAATATCAGTTAATAAGACAAGATCAGGTGGTGTCTCTGGGGCTGGAACTTTGGCGACAGTTACTTTTGAGGCTATTGGATTTGGCGAAACAGAGATCAATTTTGACAATCCATTATTTGTAAGTGTATCAGGTGAAGCATTAAATCCTATTTTGCAGGGAGCAAAGTTAAAGGTTTATGAATTCTTGCTTTATGATGCCAACAAAGACGGCGTTGTTGACATCCTTGATATTGTCACAATGCTAAAAGGCAAGAAAGATATGGGTATCTGGGACAAAAACGGCGACGGTGTTATTGATATAAGTGATTTTATAGCGATCCAAGCGGATAATGGCGTTGACGCTGATGCTAATGGTGACGGTGTTGTTGATATATTGGACATAGTCTATGTCTTAGGCGGTGCAAAAGGGTCTCCATCTGCACAGCCATTAGCTAATGAATTAGGTGATAGTTATCCGAATCCAATGAACCCAGAGGCATGGATACCTTTTAAGCTTGCTGAAAGTGGCGATGTTGTCATTAGCATTTACAATGTAAAGGGACAGCTTATAAGGACACTTGATCTTGGATATAGAAATCCTGGTGTTTACACCTCTAAGTATAATTCTGCATACTGGGACGGCAGGAATGAAAATGGCGAGCAAGTTTCCAGCGGTTTGTATTTCTATAACATTAAAGTTGGTAATTTTACTGCTACAAAAAAGATGATCGTAGCAAGATAATCAGTTGAGATAAAAAAGTTAATTTATTTTAAGCTGGGGCGATTTTTTTCGTCCCAATTTTTTATTTTTGGTCTCAGATTTCTGATATGGTGTGGCAAAAATTTGGCAAATAGTTTTAATTATTGTTATAAGATAGTTCATTTGTCAATCTAATTCGCATTTATTATGCACTATTCTATTATTTTTTATATATAGTCAAAATTTTGACATTAAAATATTCTTGACACAGCATATTAGCTATGTTATAATGGACACTGCTTATTTTAAGCAGAACAATATAGGTATGTCTATTGAAATTATCTTTATTAGTTTTTATAGAAAGCAATAATTTGAACGACTTACAGGGCTTTCTTTATAAGGCTTTTCGTGTAAGTCTTAAGTGCAAGTTTCTATATAAAGTTTTTTTCTTTTAATGCTATCCTTATGCGAAAGGAGATACTCAGATGAGCGGTAGGATTCAATTAGTGCTTTGTATTGTGCTTCTTTTTATTCTTTCATCTCTGTCCGTTATGGCTGTTGTTGTCAAAGGTGATGTTCGCGATGTATGGGTTGATGGAAATTATGCTTATGTATGCATAGGTAGAGAGTTAATAGTTTTGGATGCGGTGATCCCCGATCCGCCAACTCCTACTGTCCCTATGACTAAATTAGCTTCTTGTGCGTTGGACTCAGATGCTAATGGAGTTTTCGTAACTTCTAATTATGTATATGTTGCTGCTACTGATGGTTTATATATAATAAATCGTTATGACAGTCTTGTTAATCCGCTCGTCAGAGTTGGAAAGTATTCTTTGTCTGCTCCTTTGCCTACCCCGTCTGATCTTACTGCGACTGCGGTTGCGGTATCTCAATCCGGTGGGAATGACAATTTCGCTTATGTCGCTACAAATTATGGGTTAGGTAGGATAGATGTCTCAGACCCAGCGAATCCTGCTATTGACCAAGCTTATAATTTAAATGATAAAATAACTGACGTTTCTAAAGAGGGATCTAATATCTATTATACTATTAAGACTAAAGTTCGTAAGATAGATGATGGAACTGGTGCTGTTTCTGATTTATATCCTGCTACGGACGCGAATGCTGTCTTTGCTGGTAGTGTATATCATGGTGATGAGGATAGACTTTATAAAGATAATGTATTAGTAGGAAGCACTGGTTCTAGTTTTAAGATTATAAAAAGGATTTTTGTCTCTGGCGGCTATGCCTACATTGCCACTTCTACTGGTCACTTTTTGAGGATCAGGGTAGCTGATGGAGTCAGAGACGAGTATACCTCAATTCCTACCGCTCTTGATTCTTTCATCAGCGGTGGTTATGCCTATGTCGCATGTGGTAGCAATGGTTTAGTGGTAACTAAAACAACTGCTGATGCTGTTGTAGCTAGATATAAGGTTTTTATAATAAATGCTGTTGCTGGTAAAAATGGTAAAATAACCCCAAAAGGTTATGTGCATGTGTTACCCGGCAAAGATCAGACTTTTTCAATAACACCAGACAAAGCATATTCTATAAAAAAGATAAGAATAACGGATCAAGATGGATCAAAAACTGATGTATCGTTACCATCAGACCCATCTAAAAGATATAAATACACATTCTCCAGCGTCAGTAAAAATTATGAGATCAATGTTTCTTTTGAGACAACAAGATATGTTATAACTGCTACCGCAGGCTCAAATGGTGCTATATCTCCATCTGGAACGGTATTGAAAGAATATGGAGAAGATGCTGAATTTACGTTTATTCCCGCAACAGGATATTTGGTCAGTCAGGTTACCGTTGATGGACAAGTTGTCACTCCTACTGATAACAAATATAAGATAACAGACATCAGAAGTAATCACACAATAAATGTGACTTTTGAGCCGACAAAGCTTACAATAACTGCGACCGCAGGGGCAAATGGAAAGATTACGCCTTCTGGTCAGGTTCAAGTGAATTACGGATCAAATCAGGCATTCTTAATATCAGCTGATGCAGGGTATGCTATCCTTGATGTCGTAGTTGATAACGTTTCGGTAGGTGCTGTAAATTCTTATGCCTTCTCCAATGTTACAGGAGACCATACAATATCGGCAACTTTTGCCCCGATATACAATATATTGGCAACTGCTGGTTTAGGTGGGACGATCTCCCCATTTGGCACGGTTCAAGTTATAGAAGGTGGAAGCAAAAAATTCACTATAAATCCTAACGTCGGATACCAAATAGCAGAAGTAAAAATAAATGGCACATCAATTGGTGCAGTGCCAGAATACACATTTAATAATGTTAAGTCCAATCAGACAATAGAGGCGGTATTTGTTATTAAGACATATACAGTGACCGCTAATGCTGGTGTTGGTGGAACGATCACCCCCTCTGGTCAGGTTCAGGTTTTGCACGGTGGAAGTCAATCATTTACTATTACTCCAAGTGTTGGACATAGCATAGCCGATGTTAAGGTTGATGGCACATCAGTTGGCGCTGTTTCCTCACATACGATCACAAATGTTACAGCTAACCGAACAATAGAGGCGACGTTCGCTATTAACACATATAATATCACTTCAAGTGTAGGCACTGGTGGAAGCATATCACCGTTAGGTGTTGTAAAGGTTAATCACGGTTCTAACCAGACTTTTGCGATAACCCCTGCGGAAGGTTATGAAATAGCAGATGTCAAAGTTGATGGCGTTTCAGTTGGAAAAGTGGCGACTTATACATTTACAAATGTCACTGCTCCGCATACGATCTCGGCAACCTTTACTATAAAGACATTCAAGATAACTGCTACTATCAGTGGCAACGGTTCTGGAACGATTACTCCAGCTGGTGATACCACTGTCAACTTTGGCGGGGTGCAGACATATACAATAACTCCCGCTGAGGGAAGCTATCTTCAAGATTTGATCGTTGATGGAAACTCAGTCGGTATTATGAACTCATACACATTTGCGAATGTGAGAGCTAATAGAACAATTAATGCGGTGTTTGCGTTAAATGTTTATATACTTAGATCCTCTTCTGTTGGTAAGGGAACCATAACGCCATTAGGTGAGACAAAAGTAAATCATGGTCAAAGTGTGACTTATGCTATAACTCCGGACCCGGGATATTTCGCTTCAATGGTGAAGATTGATGGTGTCATTACGGAAGGGATAACAGATACTTACACATTCAGCAATGTTACAAGAAACCATGCAATATCAGTGGAGTTCTCTATAAAGAGCTATAAGATAACGTCATCAGCAGGAGCTAATGGAAGCATATCCCCATTAGGTGATGTATCAGTTAACCATGGTGGAAGCCAGAAATTCACAATAACACCAAATACAGGTTATCATATCGCTGACGTAGTTGTTGATGGGGTTTCTGTTGGTGCCGTGGGGTCGTATGAATTTACAAATGTGACAGAAAATCATACGATCTCAGCGACGTTTGAGATAAATACATATAAGATCACTGCAACCGCAAGTGATAATGGGACGATCTCCCCTGTTGGCGAAGTGACTTTAAACTATGGCGGAGAACAAGAATATACGATCACTGCTAATGAAAATTATCATATCGCAGATGTAAAAGTTGATGGTAAATCTGTCGGTGCAGTGTCAAGTTATAAATTCACAAATGTTGATGCAAATCATACAATTT
Source organism: Candidatus Poribacteria bacterium (assembly GCA_011334435.1). Taxonomy (GTDB): domain Bacteria; phylum Poribacteria; class DTPJ01; order DTPJ01; family DTPJ01; genus DTPJ01. The sequence goes on from DTPJ01000069.1 coordinate 11,679, forward strand.
CTGTAACTTTCGCTATTGATACATATAAGATAACCGCGAGTGCAGGAGTTAATGGAAGCATATCTCCATCTGGAACAGTAACCGTCAATCATGGTGCTAACCAAACATTTACTATGACCCCTATGACTGGATTCAAAGTTACTGATATTTTGGTCGATGGAGTTTCTGTTGGCTCTGCTAATTCATATACATTTACTAATGTAACTGCAAATCATACGATCTCTGTGACCTTTGGCGTAAGCACATATACGATAACTGCAACAGCGACCGGTCCTGGAACGATAACTCCGTCTGGTGAGATAAAAGTTAACCATGCAGGTATGAAAATTTTCACTATGAAGCCAAATGATAATGCAAAGCTTGTAGATGTAAAGGTTGACGGTCGTTCAATGGGTCCATTGCTTTCATATCAATTCAGAGTCATAGTAGCTGATCATACTATAGAGGCGATATTTGAGGAGAAGAAAGAGTCTGCTGAAGCTGATGTCCTAATGCAGAATTATCCTAACCCGTTTAACCCAGAGACATGGATTCCATTTGCTCTGAAAAATGATGGTGAAGTCAAGATCAGCATCTATGATAGCGTTGGCAGGCTTGTAAGGGAATTGAACATCGGACATAAGAAAGCTGGCATATATGCGACGCCAGACAAAGCGGCATATTGGGACGGAAAAGATCAATTCGGCATCCCTGCTGCAAGTGGTGTTTATTTCTACAGAATACAAGCTGGGGACTTCTCGGCTATAAGAAAAATGATCGTTATGAAGTAGATCGTGATATAAATTCAACTTTTCTGGTTATAAAATCCCTCTAAATCTCCCTTTTCCAAAGGGAGACTTTTTGGGGTTCTTCTTTTCCAAAGGGAGGCTTTTTTGTAATTTTTCTTTTCTAATTATTAGAGACCCTTCACTTCGTTCAGGGTGACATTTAGATGTCATTTTGATAGAATAGAGAAATCTCAAGAAAGACTTTTTTAGTTTCCGGGGGATTTTTGGGAATTCTTCTTTTTCAAGTGGATAATTTTAAGGCTTTTCCGATTTTTTATTCTTTTTTGAAAAAGGGTTTTTCTTATTTTTTTCTTTGATGGAGTTTGAAAAGTTAATTGGGTAATATTTAGAAATAGATTTAGAAATGGATTCCTGCTTCCGCAGGAATGACAAATTGGTGACAAACTTTTTCATAGGTGACACATTGCTTTACTTAATGAGCATTTTCATATAAACATTTAATTCAAACTTTGATAAATACTGGTTTCGGATAGCATCTCAGAATTACCAGTTCTTTAATTATCATTGAATTTTTATTTGAAAAAAATTTATTCAAGTGACTAATTTTTGTCACTTTTTAACCTAAAAAAAACAGTTGACATGGAATTAATATTCATTTATAATAAACTCCGTTCATTCTGAATATAATACTATCATTGCGTTTTTCTTTTTTAATCTTTAATTAGAGGAAAAATATAATGACCCAAGTTTTTTATAGTTCTTCAAAAATTATCTTACAGAATATCCATTTTCTTTACATTTTTTCTGCAATTATATTATTCATCATATCTTATAATCTTTCCCGCATAAATTTGGTTTATGAAAAGACCGTTTATGCAAATTGTGCTTCTGGATTAGGAAAAAATATTGTGACGAACGGCAAGATTGATCGTTCGTTTAAGGGATTTAAAATATTAAGGTTATTGTTAAGGCATTAAGTAATTATGAAGCTTTGATTTAAAGTGATTCAAAGCTTCTGGTAAGTTTTCTTCAGAAGGAGAAAAAGAATTGAGTAAACAACAAGTTTCTTCAAAGAGTAAGGTTTCAGAATCATTTAGCCCTTTTGGGAGGAGTGGAAAAATGAGTATTAGAAACATCTGGTTATTAGGTTTGGTTGTTTTAACGCTTATATTTGGTGGTGTTATAA
>DTPJ01000328.1 GCA_011334435.1 Candidatus Poribacteria bacterium
CACTGTTACCCAGTGTATTGAAAATCGCAGATACGTCTGCCTTGTTTATCCCAGAAGCATTGCTTAAATGGATCAGCACTGGAAAATTTGTCAGGGGCGCACTTATCTTCGTATGATCTATAGATAATATAATTCGTTCAGCCCAACCTTTGATCCATCCAGATTCCTTTTCCGCTTCGTCAGGAATACTTAAACATGATACATTATCTTGTCGCTTTAAATTATGTGAAGAAGCGGAAAATACAGAGACTGTTACTCCTTTTTCTATAACCTGAGGAAAAAAGATGAAACACAAACTTATGCAAATCAAAAATATTTGAGTGATATTGCGCATTTGAGATCAATTTCATTTTTTAATTTTTAAATAATCAGGTATTAATTTAATTAAAAAATTTTTTACGAACTGAATATCCTGCACAGAAAAAGCTTTTAGAAGCATTAGTGAAATGAAAAAAATCAAAAAGCCGCTCAGAAATAACGCTGAGATGCCTAAAATGCCATCGATTCGTAAATAACTTATGCAAAGCCACATTATAAATGTTCCGATAATGATTTTACCGAGATATTTAAAATCAAATACAAAACCCAAAGTCTTTCTGGCCCAAATGATGGTAAGTATAGAGAGTATAAAATAAGCTGCACAATTCGATATTGCTGCTCCGATAATACCGATCCTGGGTATCAGGAAAAAATTTATTGTAATATTCACTATTGAAGCTGAAGCGGTGATAAATGGCATTATCTTAGCATATTTACCAAGAAGAACTAAATTAATGCTAATCTGATAAACTCCCAGAAATACCGCTCCTAATGCGAGAAATAATACAAGTTCTTTTTCTGTAACAAACTCGGACGTTGTAAGGATATTTAGCAGTTGGTGAGATAGCAAATAAATACCTACGGCTGCTGGAATGGCGAAAGTCATATAAAGCTTAATCGAATACACAAAATATTTCTTTACATCGTCAAAGCGATTTTGAGCCCAAAATCTGGATATCAATGGAAATAAAGCATAACTGATTGGAGCATAAAAAAGTGTAATCAATCCGGCTATTGTATTGGATGAAGAATAAATTCCATCCTTCGATAATCCAAGAAGATGGGTAATGAAATAACGATCACTCAAACCGATCAACCAGAGTAAAACAACGCCAGGCATTTGAGGCGTACTAAATTGTAAAAATTGCCTTAGCCCATCCAAACAGGGTACGGGAAATCCTGTATCAATGACAATCCAGAAAAATAACACAAAGGCAAAGATTACCTGTACAGCAATTATGCAAACAATTATCAATTCTAAATCTGCAGCCGCTCTGGAAAGCCCTAATATCACCATCATCTGGGCAATAGTAATGAAAATATAAGAAATTGATACACTTTTGATTCTGTTTCTGGCTCTGAGATATGAAATGAAAAAATTATATAATGCATTGAAAATTGTCCATAAGGTAATCAAACGAACATATCCAATATATGCGGAATCGGCAAATAGTAGAATTGAAATCTGCTTTGAAAATATACTCGATACAATCGCCAGAATTACCGCAAACAATATTATCGCTAGGAGCATTGAACCCAAATATCGACGTCTTTTTACTTTGTCTTCCTCTGCCGAGAGAAACTTAATTGCAGCCAGACCAAGCTGTAAAGAAAGTAAAGGACTCAATAATACCACTGTTGCACTTGCCTGGATCCAAGTGCCATAAATATCTGATGTATATGATTTGGTTAACGCAGGTAAAGTGAAAATACCAAATATAACCGAAACAAATAGTTGAGCAACGGTAAGCCAAATGATATCCAATGTAAATCTACCAGGCTCACTGACTTCGGTTTTCTTATGCTTTCTGGGTAAGTGCTTTACAATAAACAATTTTATCAGCGCATTACATGAAATTTTACTGCCCTAAACGAAAATTATTAGGAGTTATTTAATAATAAGCTTTCAACGCAATATTTCTACAAGGGATTTTTCTGAATGAATCAAATAGATTTGAACATCCAAATCATCAATAATTTTGTTTTTATACTCAAGGTTCAATTGTATGTTTTGATCTGGGGTAACAATGTCTGGGTAATATCTATAAAAATAAGCCGTGTCCACCCTACCATTTACTGAAAAGGTTAAGGATTTCTTTCTCTCCATTTCGGAAATCCTTAAAATCAGATACCCACGATCTATGTAATTAATATCACCATTAGTGATGATTTTTTTATCCGCTAGATTGGGCAATGCATAATAATTTCTAATCGTCTGATAATCTGCATAAACCGGTATCGTATTGTCAGCTTTATCATTTAGGAGCAAAAATGATGCCATTTCAGAGAACGTGAAATATGAAGAATTCATATTGGCAGTATTTGGAAGAAAATCAGTATCATTGGCATTGCCCACGCTAATAATTGAGAAGAAAGTAGTCACAGTGATTAATCCGGCTGCAATATAGATCACATATGTTTTTATTTTTAAATATATTCGAGAGTGTATAATGAATTTGATTCCATAAGCCATCAATATTGCAACTAAAGGAGATACTATTAATGGAAACCGATACGTAAGTACAATATCTGATATCCTAAGTAAATCCAATGGACCAGGAATATAAACCACGAGCAACAATAATCCGCTTAAGACAAAAGGCCCTGCAATTTTCTTTTTACCATTCGACTCATTGATATCGGTAAACATCTTAAACCCTAGCAAGCACAAAAGCAGTACAAAGGCATAATAAATAATTCCAAATGCAACTGATGCCCCATATCCACGCGTGATGTCTCCACTAATGATGACTTCTTTATTACTCATTTCCTTGAAAAGCAACGGCAAAGTCGATTTCGTCATATCTGAAGCTACCAGAACCAAATATGAAATGCTGAAAAGAGCCAAGAGATATACAAAGGTTGGTCTGATAATGTTTATTTTATACCGGCGATAAAAAGGAATTTGACATAATAAAAATATTATCAATACAGGAATAGTGAATAATACATTTAAATGATGAGTCATAACCATGGCTGATAAGATTAAAATTGATAGGAGAACATACCTGTAATCATATCTGGCTTTGCCAATTATGACATATAACCAGCTAACAAAAAAAACAAACGCTAACGAACGAGCGATTGCATAACTACCATAAAAGATAAGCTGTGAGCTTGTTGCAAATAGCAGGCATGCAACCAAAGCTGTATGAGGATCTTTAGTAATCCTTTTAAATATTAGATATGAAAACATGATTCCAACCTGCCATATTAATCCCATTATTACGAACAAGGTGATTCTCAAAGATAATCCTGTGATCTCGTTTCCAATTGCGATAAATAAATGATATAAAGGATAATGCCTGTAAAAAAGCTCAGACTTATCAATATGCCCCGTTTGTAGAATTGTGTTGATAAGGTTCAGATGACCCAATGTATCTGTATCCGAGAAATACAAAGGGTATTTTAAACCTGTTCCCCATATCAAATTTAGCGATAGGAGTACAATCTCAAGTACAATAATTTTATCCATCCACGGATGTCTTGAACTTAAAATTTGTAAAAACACTCCCCCGGAGAAGAGAGCTATGAAAATAAAATATAATAAAGTCCTGGTTTCTCCTGAAATAAGACTTACAAGGCTAATGGCATATATAAATGCGTTGAGGAGCAATAAATGGTTGAATTGTAATCTTGTTTGTATTGCTTTCTGAACTTGAACATAACTTTTGTTGTTATAAAAAATTGTTACAGCTACCAGAATAACAGGGAGTATTATTATTAGACTAAATATAGATATATTAAAATTATGCAAGTAAATTACCAAAGATATACCAAAAAGTGCTACAACGACTAAAAAATAAGGATATAACCGATTCATTCTACCCTCGATTATAATTTTCTTGTCTGGCAAGATATCACTCATATCCGATCTCTTATCCTCTTATTCTTTTTGGCAAAATTAACTTATATTGACCGAAGTACATTTGCAATTCTTTTACATGCTCCTTCCCCAAATATATTTGAATACGTATTATGATTCCTGAAATTTAATGCAGCCTCGACTATTTTTTTTACATCGGTTCCTGCGAGGATGTTCCACCCATCATCTACCGTTTCGATCCAGGATGTATTATCTAGTAGCGTTATGCAAGGTACCTTCAATATATATGCTTCTTTTTGAACACCCCCAGAATCAGTTATAACTTTCTTTGCATTATTTAATAAATTTATAAATTCAAAATATCCCTGTGGCTCTAACAAGACCGTAGATTTGCTTATTGTTTCACTTAAGCCTTGGTTTTTAAGAGCTTTCAATGTACGTGGGTGAGCGGGAAAAACGATTGTCTCCCCTGCTTTATGAATAAATTCAATAGCCTGGGCAATTCTCACAAGATTCTCAACATTATCCGTATTCCCTGCTCTATGTATTGTGAGCAAGATATAGTCTTTATGGTTTAGTCTTAAATCCTCGATAATCTTTGTTTGATCCGCATATTTTTTAAACAGTTTTAAGGTATCTACCATAACATCGCCGGTAAGGTAAACGCCTTTTTTAATACCTTCTTTCCTCAGATTTTTTACAGCAGTGTTTGTGGGACAAAAGAGATAATCCGAACAATGGTCGGCTGTTATGCGATTAATTTCCTCCGGTATAGTTTTGTCATAATTTCTTACCCCAGCTTCAACATGCCCTAAAATTATATGAAGCTTAGCAGCACACAAAGCTCCGGCAAGCGTAGAATTAGTGTCTCCGTAAATAATTACCATGTCTGGTTTTTCAATAATTAGAATATCTTCAATCCTCTTTAACATTTCTCCGGTTTGATATCCATGGGTCCCAGACCCAACCCCGAGATTATAATCAGGGTCTGATAATCCAAGCTCTTCAAAAAAAACCTTATTCATGTTGTAGTCATAATGTTGTCCTGTATGTATCAAGATATTTTTATGGTACTTTCCAAGCTCTTTTGAAAGCAATGCGTGCTTGACCAGTTGCGGGCGTGCTCCAACAATATATACTATTTTCATAAAGTATCAGCCCCACCTTCTAATAAATTTTCAATACTACGTGGATAATTATTTATAATCTCAACCATTAATTTGGTTATGTTAATTTTTTCTGATAAGAGTTTTTCCCGCTTTTTCATCCACTGCTCTTTCAAACCCGGTAAATCAAGTAAAGCATATGCTTTTTTAATCGCCTGGTGTGCGTCCCTAAATGAATAAATTAACTCGTATTTGTTCTCTAACTCCAAGAAATTTCCCATATCATTTGGTCCTACAAAATTGTTGCTGCGAATAACAGGTGTACCGAGTATCGCTGCTTCGGTAGCCATTGTCTGCGTATCTGTTACCAACATTTGCGCATAATAAAGCGCGTGATGAATTCTGGTTTGCGCAATCGGCAGTCGGAATCGCCACAGCTCTCTTGGTAAACTGCCTTCAGGAGAAATGAATACGTGTGCTTTTTTACTGATTCCCTCTACCAAAGCAAATTGATCCTCACTTGAAAATCCATGTTTACCAACATCATGAACGGCATCAAAGGCATTGAAGCGAAGAATTACATATTTATCACCCTTGTTTATCTTTAGCTCATCAAATATATTTGGATCAGGTTGAAAATATTCAGGATGCAAATAAGCAAGTTCTTTATAGCTGTTTACAAGAATATGCTTTTTACCTATCCTTCTTTTGAAAGTTTGTGGGCTCACAATAATGTCCGCAAATAGATGAGTCAAACCATTCTGAACGCGAGTTCCTTCATCATCTATGAACATGATGCTTGGCTTTCTTAAACGAAAGCCTGTAATCGCAGCATCTAATCCAAAACCGACAATTAAAGAGGGTGAACAATCCCTCGATAAAACATAACATTTTTGAAAATGTTCGAATGCACTGAACAAACGCCAGGTTTTCGATCCCCGAGTTTTAAAAATACTGTAAGAATACCCAAAATGATTAATAATTTCGGGAGCGGACCCATAATCTCTTACCAGGATCTTGGTAAGATGCCCTTTTTCAATAAGTTGTTTTATGATATTTTTCCATGTATAAGCTTGTGCAGGGGTATTGATAATAAATAATATCTTCATTATTCATGTCCTTATAATTTGATAAATTACCTTTTTCCCTAAAATAAAAGTAAAATCAATAAAATATCTATTTAAAAATTGTAATGTACTATTACTCCACCTTTCCGGGTGCGTAAGGATATATATATTTGGAAGCTGTCCTAACCTGATTATTTTGATAATATCGTCGGTGTTCTTAGCTTCAATATGAGAAAACACGGTTTCAATTGAATCTTTCCCAGGCATTTTTTGACTCCTGTCATTTCGCCACGTCCTTCCGCTATCAGAAAAATAAATGAACCTGGTTCCATCTATAGATAAAAATGCCTCTCCAACTAACCCGTAATCAGAAAGTTTCTGGCTTTTCCATATTTCCTTGTTATCGTATTTAGTCAAAGGATTTCCATGCGCGCAAACTGTTTTTACATCATATCTTTTTCTAAATTCTGCTAATTCCTCAACAAACATTTTCCGTGCCAGCTCAATATCTCCATGATTTTTATCGAGAGTCTCGTAGTGATAACCAATTTCATGACCGTAAGAAACTATCTTATCAATTACATCCTTTAAGAAAGTCTTTTTTTTCATTCTGAAATAATAGGTTGAACGAATTTTACTTTCATATTCCACCTTGGCGGTTTCAAGTGCATATCTTGAATCCCTATCAACATCGTGGCGCATTATGATAACATTATTATCAAATTTCGCATGACGAGGATTCTGCAGATATTCGCACAAAGTTAAAACTTTATATTTTGAACCAGCGATAGTTTTACATAATTCTCGATATTTATTGATAGTAAAATCCCATTCAGACAGCATCTATGCATGGCTCCCTAAAAGTCGGTCCATTTTCAGGGTTGCAGACTAGCAGCTTTATAACCCGAGCAGGATTCCCCGCTACTACCGTATTAGGCGGAACATCTCTGGTGACTACAGCGCCAGCCGCCACCACGCTTCCTTTTCCTATCCTTACACCTGGCAGAATAATTGCTCCTGCAGTGACCCACGCATTATCTTCAACTACAACCGGAGCTACATAGCTTTCAAGAGAATAGGCAAAGTGCTTATAAGGGTTCGAATGGCATAGAATCATGTTTTGACCCGCAATCGAAACATTATTTCCTATGATGATAAAATTTGGGAAAACGCTATCAAGCATCACGTTTAAGCCTATCATGCAATTTCGTCCTATTTTGACTCCTCTCATTCTATGAATCAGTATCCTTATATTGGAAGTCAACGGAAAATACAAGGCTATCGTCAATAAAATGTAGTCAAATAAGGCGAATATACTAAAATACAGGGTATTCCAGAATCCGAAATATCCATGCATTCTGGCACTTCTTTTTAGAGTAGACCATAAGCCACCACTCGAGAAGTTTTCTAAATTCTGTTTTCTTATTTCCAATCTACATTTCATAGAGCTTTTTCTAATAACTCGGAGCAAGTAGTTTTGGCAAATTCAGAATCTGAAAGAATTTCTTTTATTTCAGCGAAAACCCTGTTGCCTTTAATCATCCAAAAAATCTTATTTGTTAAAGAATTTAATGGAAAAGATTCTTCAGAAATATCAATTGGATGAAAATAGAATATTGTATCACCTCGCATCAAGCTCTCTTTTAAGCCCTTTTTAATATATCTAGCACCTAACATTCTTAACGCAGGACCTCCAGCGGTAGGGAATTTTAATAAAACGCTGAAATAAGGCCAGGGTATTTCAAGAATACCCCTTTTACTATTTCCGGGTTCTAAGCCACCTGATTTCGGATAATATGGCTTGCTACTTATACCTTTCAAACTACAGTCAGCCTTGTTATAAATGGAATTCACACACACTGAAGAGTCGTATCGAAAGCCAATTTCTTCCAAAATATCTATCATCCACCCTGCAATATATGCATTTGGAGCTCTATAACCGATAACCTTTTTACCACTGGCCTGTTCCAAAATTGATTTGGCTAAAATGGTTCTCTGTTTAAATTCATCCGGTGGTATCAAAGGTTTTTTTGTCTTAGGGTCTATTTTGCATGCATGATGTAATCCATGGCATGCAATCTCATGACCCCTCCTCGCTATTTCCTCCACGAGTCCAGAATAATAATAAGCAACATCAGCAACGATAAAAAAGGTTCCCGTTATTCTGTATTGTTGGAGTAAATCTAATATTCTGAAAGTCGGTTTAGTTAGATAATCGTAACGATATTTCCATATCTTAAAAAAACTGGGCACATCTTTAAACTTTGAATTTGGTGCTCCCGTAAAAGGAGGTAGATGATACCAATCTTCGACATCTACAGTAATTGCTAGCTTATTTTTCATTATCACAATTCCTGTCTATTAATTGGCAAATCTTAAATACGCTGTTGAGTTGAACTCCCAATTTCTATCGAAATTGAAGAAGTAACACCTGGTACCGCATCAACTTCACCAATCTTCTTGGCAACGCAAATCAAACAAGCTGGCAATTTTGTCAAGTGACATATTGAGGGGACAATATAATTAGAAAAAATGTCTCTGAACACGAGACTTTTAAACACTCTTAGTAGTATTAGTCTATCAATCAAATAAGAATGCTCAATTTTGCATCCTAAGCTTATTAGAAAATTTTGAACATCCCCTTTTTTATGATTGATCCAGCCATGAATTGATTTTCCAGATAAATTAGTAGTTGTTGCGAATATCAAATGACCATTCTTCTTCAAACAACGTACAATTTCCAATCCTGCTTCCCTTGATTTTAAAAGTTCATCCGTATTAAAAAGAGATAACCCCTGGCAAAAAATTGTTTCAAACGTTTCTTTCTGAAAGCTTAAGTGCCTGGCATCAGCGACAATGAAACTACAATCTGGATGTTCTTGGCATGCAGCACGTATCCCCGACAAACTTATATCAATTCCGATGACTTTCCCTATTCCGCAGCGAAAGAATAACTCACTCCAATAACCCTTACCACAACCTATATCAAGCAAAATAGAATTCGGAGGATCTGAAAACAACGAGGTTAAAAATTTAATATAGTTCAGATCCTGTTCAAAATGCCTGAAGTCACCACTGCTGTAAAAATCATCATAGTACTTTGATAAATCATTTTGAGATTGCGAAGGATTTTCTCTCATATGCTCTCACAGGATTCATCAAAAATTAAGATTATAATTCTTTCTTTTTTGCCTTTGGGAATAATACATTTAAATCACTTGATTTTACCCAAATTCTCCATATCAGATCTTTTAAAAGAACCCAACTGGTACTTAATATGAAATGATAGTAACGAATTTTTGAATTCTGTCCCCGGTAAATCGCAGGATGTGGGACATCTACTACTCTAGCTCCGACTACATTCAGCTTAACAAGCATGTCATTTTCAAAAGCGAATCCTTTTTCAATATTACCTAAATCTAACTTTCTCAAAGCTGATGTTGATAATGCGGTATAGCCGTTTTGCGGATCTGAAACATCCCAATAACCTGAAACAAACCTTGTGAGTAAAGTAAGTATCAAATTCCCAAATAATCTCCACTTGGGCATTCCTTTTCTATTTTCTGGATTTGAAATTCTGTCTCCCTTCGCATACTCCGCTCGTCCTTCAGCCACAGGATCTATAATTTTACTCAATATTGCAGGATCCATCTGTCCATCGCCGGCCATCACAGCTACGATATCCATTTCCTCCTTTAAAGCTCTAATATGTCCTGATGCTATCGCAGCTCCTACTCCACCACGTATTTGCCGATTGATAACGGCTACCCTGCCATCTCTTTTACTCATTTCTAAAGCAATACCCAGTGTGCTATCTGTGCTTGCGTCATTTACAACATAAATCCTGTCCACGAATTGAGGAATAGTTTTAATGACACAACCTATGAATTTTTCCTCATTATAAGCTGGGATAACCACTCCGATTTTTTTATTCTTATACATTTGAATTTTGACTCAAACCATTTTTTCAAGAACAGGTACTTCATAATAATTGTTGTAACTTGATTCAAGTGAAATTCTTAAAATTGCATAACCTTCTTTCCCATTTACAGTTGGCCTAATGCGAGCAAGAATACTGTTTAAAAAATCTTCAATTTCAAGCTTCAGTGGTTCCATTCTGTTAACTTCTACATTGATGATTTCGCGTGAAGTATATAATGTTAGTTTTTGTTCAATGTAATCCAGGTAGGCTACTCCCTCACTGCCGGTGGCGACCAGTGTCCGGATCTTGTGCGGTGTAAACCAGTTCACCTCGATACAAGCAGCCGTGTCTCCAAAATCAAGCATGATCAGGGCATAATCTTCCCGGGCATGCTTTAATTTCCCAACCCGTGAAAATACGCTGATGGGCTCTTTGCCGATTAAATAACGCACAACGCCGATATCATGAGTGGCGCTATCTATCACCACGCCGACATCCCTGATGCGGTTTACGAATGGTCCTACTCTTCTTGTCGAAATAATCAGCAGTTTACCGAGCAGACCCTCATCAACGAGCTGTTTTAGCCGTATTACTGCCGGATTGAAGCGTTCGATGTGACCGATTGCGAGATTGACACGGTTATCCTCGGCCGCCTGAATCATCTCTTCCGCCTCATCCAGTCTCGCAGCAATCGGCTTCTCCACCAGGCAGTGGACTCCTGCTCTCAGAAAATCCATGGCAATTGCATGATGAAGCGTGGTGGGAACCGCGATACTGACGGCTTCAACCCTGTTGATCAGTGCGCGGTAATCCGTATAATATGGTACCCTGTACTGCTCGCCAATCTCCCTGGCCAGTGCAGGATTGACATCCACCACCCCTGCCAGTTCGCAGTTTAACTCAGAATACAGACGGGCGTGATGTATTCCCATCGCCCCCAGACCAACCACCCCTACCCTGATCATCGCCTTACTCCCGCTATCCTTTTTTGGAGATTGCCCTTACCAACCCCTCTGAAAATGAAACCCTCTGCAACAAGCCTCCCAGCATCCAGCACGTTCCTGCCATCAACTATCACCCGCGTTTTCAGGAGCTTTTTCAACTTGTTGACATCGAGGGCTTTATATAAATCATGCCCTGTCACAACAGCGATAGCATCACAATCCAGCAGGGCTCTATCCAGATCATTTTCAATCGGGTAAGACTCATCCCGGCTGACGAAGGGGTCGTGGATTGAACATTGCGCTCCTCTTTTTTCCAGCTCCCTGATCAGCGGAATTGCCGGAGTATTGCGGGAATCATCCGTATTTTCCAGGAAGGCGTAACCCAGTATCCCGATCCTGGCACCCGTGATGCTTTTACCCGCTTCTTTTAGCCCGTCCTCCAGGAGGTCTGCCATATGAACCGGCATCCAGTCATTTAAAATCCGGGCATCTTTGAGGACGGATGAGGGATAAGCAGGTTTTAATTCTGCATACCGGTCGAAGCCGTAAAACAGCAACCAAGTATCCTTGGGCAGGCAGTGCCCGCCTACCCCGGCTCCGGGTAAATGCATGTTCCGGATTGGATTCGCCCCCGGGACTGATGGGTCATAAGGAAGCCCATTTACGAACCTTCTCACATCATAAACATCTACCCCCAGAGATTCACAGAGCAAAGCCACCTCGTTGGCAAAAGCAATCTGGACATCTCTGTAGGCGTTTTCAACCGTTTTGGCAACTTCCGCAGTTAAAGGATCTGTCCCGTAAATTCCACCTTTTACGATGGCCTGATAAATTGACATCGCACGCTTTGTACTCAGGTCATCAATGCCCCCGACAATCTTCGGGTATTCACGCAGATTGTGGATCAGTCTGCCCAGCATGACCCGCTCATAAGAAAAACAGAGCCCGAATCCCGCCGGTAATCCAGCTTTTATTCCCGATTCTTGCTCGAGGATAGGTTTGATGAGGTATTGGGTTGTTCCCGGTGCAATGGTTGATTCAATAATAACCAGTTTCCCCGGAGAAAGATGTCTACCGACTGTTTGGCAGGCTTCTTCCAGATCCCGATACAGCGGTTGGTGGTCAGCACCAGTCGGGGTCTGCACATCAATGAAAATTACTTCTGTATCACGGAGAACAGCATAGTCATCAGTTACTTTAAATTTACCTCTGCCGACAACTCTTTTGATTATCTCCGGTAGCTCTGGCTCGTGCCCTCCAATAGGACAGCGACCTTCATTAAGCCAGTCTATTTTCCAGCCAGACCTCTGAGATCTTCTCTGGATACCGGTTACATCGTAACCAGCATCTGCTAGGAGCGCCGCAACTGGTATTCCCACATAACCCATGCCTATAACAGCAATTTTTTCATCCATCCCGCTTCCGTACCACTTCTCTGTATTTTACTTCTCCCGCGGCGAAATTATGTTCTTAAACGGTTACCTTTATTCCGGATTTCAACCTGCAGACGAATAACCGCGGAGATCAGAAACAGAATTTCTGATTTTCTTTGTGCTAAGAATAACTTCTCGGTCAGTGTGTATCAAGTACCTTTACCTAACAATTCCCCTCAAATTGCCTCTGTCCCCCGTTTTTGCCGCTCCAACGGGTTTCCTGAACGATCTTAGAAACTATCAGGCGCAGGCAATACTAATACTTTTTACCCTTTTAACCAAGAAAATTTTTCAAAACAGTCAATTAGCATTGCGCCAACTTTTAAGCATATTTACTCACCGTTTTACAGTTGAAAATCGTTGGACACAAAACCGGCATGTTTTATATATCATATTAGAGTGAAAATTCCTGAGAAAAGATTCATTCGGAAAAAATTAGGAGGGATGTGAAAATGATGGAAAGATGGAGACCCAGAGGACTAACCTTACCGAGGGCTTTTAGAGAACTGGAAGAGGAAATGGATCGCATATGGGAAGAAGCCAACCGCCTGTTTCCCACCAGACTGACCTGGCGGCGCATTCCCGGCGAGGAGACAGCGTGGGCTCCGACAATGGATATGTATGAGAAAGAAGATAGCTACATCCTGCGTTTTGAGCTTCCGGGGGTCAAACCTGAAGATGTGGATATCTCCATGAGCGGAGATACCCTCACCATTAAAGGAGAGCGGAAACCTCCGGAGGGGATTAAAGAGGAAGAATGGCAGGCTTCTGAAATGTGTTACGGACCATTCGCCAGATACATTTCTATTCCCTCGGCAGTTAATGCGGACAAGATTGAAGCCAGTTTTGACAATGGAATTCTTGAGATCAAACTGCCAAAGACTGAGGAAACCAAACCGAAGCAAATCAAGATTCATACCAAACAACTAAAGTCTGGATAAAAAAGCTTCTGCCCTCTCTTCCCTGCACACAAAGAGCCAGAATACGCCCTTCCCACGGTGTATTCTGGCTTAAATTTAATTGACATCCAGATTTTATGGATCATCGATGTTGCGGACGACTGCTAATTTACTTAAAATACAACCCGGATATCTGATCAGAGAACCCTTTCCTGTCTTTGCACACTTTTGCAATCATGTTCTGCTGCAATAATTTTAGTACCCTGATCTGGCAAACTATCAACGTTGCTAATATGTTGTTGCAAGGTTACCACAGAATCGATAGCATATA
>DTPJ01000818.1 GCA_011334435.1 Candidatus Poribacteria bacterium
ATCCGCTGTATCACAAAGTTATAAAAAAGAGAAAAAAAGTCCTTGCACACGACGAGCGTAATGAATGCCAAATAGGCGATAGAGTGAGAATATCAGAAACTCGTCCTCTGAGCAAGCTAAAAAGATGGAAAGTTGACGAAATCATTGAAAGAACAGAATGATAAAGATTCTAAGATAAAGGTTCTAAGATTTTTAAGGTCAAAAGTTTTTGAGATTAATCTTTGAATCTATTTACGGAGGATAAACAGTGATCCGCGTAGAGACAATTCTTAATGTTGCGGATAATTCGGGAGCCAGAAAGATCGGTTGTATAAAGGTCATAGGTGGTTCTCGGAGACAATACGCAAAAGTTGGAGATATTATAATTGCATCGGTAAAAGAAGCCAATCCCAAAGGTGCAGTGAAAAAAGGCGAAGTTGTAAGGGCAGTTGTTGTCCGAACAGCTAAGGAATTCGGACGTCCAGATGGTTCTTATGTCAAATTTGATAAAAATGCAGCTGTTATCGTTGATGATGATAATCAACCTCGCGGGACACGTATTTTTGGACCCGTATCCAGAGAACTGAGGAAAAACTTTACCAAGATTGTCTCTCTGGCACCAGAGGTAATCTAAACGACCTTTGGACTGAATGTCAGGTCATTGGAGGCATAAATTGAAAGTGAACATAAAAAGAAATGATCGTGTTGTTGTGATCAGTGGTAAAGACAGAGGCAAGACTGGCAAAGTTTTGGCGGTTTTTCCAAGACTTGGTAAGGTGATAGTGGAGAGGGTAAATTTCGCCAAGCATCATGAGAAACGAAGAGGATATATGCAACAAGGCGGTATAATAGAGCGAGAATTGCCGATAGATATTTCAAACGTAATGTTGATCTGCCCAAGATGCAATCGCCAAACACGAACAAGCCGAAAGGTTTTGGAAACTGGTTTTAGGGTTAGAATATGCAGAAAATGCCGAGAGGTTGCTGAAAGAGAGTAATTAAAGAGATTAATTGGAGATAAAAAATGAGTCCGTATGCTGAATATTATAAAAGCGAGGTCGTCCCAGCACTAATCCGAAGATTTAACTATAAAAACGTCATGCAAGTCCCTAAACTTGAGAAGATATGTATAAATATAGGCGTCGGTGGTGCTATTCAAAACCAAAAACTTTTGGAAAATGCTGTTAACGATATAACACTGATAACAGGGCAAAAAGCAGCAATAACCAGAGCTAAAAAATCAATCGCAGCATTTAAGTTAAGAGCAGGCGTGCCGATTGGATGTAGAGTCACATTGCGCGGTGATAGGATGTATGAATTTCTTAACCGTCTTGTAAATGTCGCACTTCCAAGGATCAGGGACTTTCGCGGCGTTTCTAGTAAATCTTTTGATGGCCATGGAAATTATACTATGGGTCTTGAAGAACAGGTAATATTTCCAGAAATAGAATATGATAAAATCAGCGAAGTTCGCGGAATGGATATTACCATAGTAACTTCTGCAAAAACAGACGAAGAAGCCAGAGAGCTTTTACAACTTATGGGAATGCCTTTTAGGCAAGCATAGTAATAAACATAGTAGTAATTAGGTAGTAATTAGTTAGTAGATGATAATCGGGTTTTAGTTTTCTAATCTACTAACCATTATTTACTAATAGAAAGAGGGAAAAAACTTGGCAACTACAGCTCAAATGGTCAAAGCTCAAAGAGAGCCTAAATTCAAGGTGAGAAAACATAATAGATGCCCAATCTGTGGGCGTCCTCGTGGTTATATACGAAAGTTTGATATGTGTAGAATATGCTTTAGACTTTTGGCTCGTGCTGGAAAGATTCCGGGAGTCAAAAAGGCAAGCTGGTAATTCTCTTTTTCGGATTATATGGAGGCACATTTAAATGTCAATGACCGATCCGATTGCGGATATGCTTACAAGGATCAGAAACGCAGGTATTGCCCGCCACGAGAAGGTGGACATTCCCGCGTCTAAACTTAAATCAAGCATAGCTCAAATTCTTTTAGATGAAGGTTATATTAAAGGTTATAAACTTTTAGAGGATAATAAACAAGGCGTCCTACGCATATATCTTAAATATGGTCCCGATAAAAAATGCGTTATTTCGGGCTTGAAACGTATCAGTAAGCCGGGATGTAGAAGATATGTAACAAAAGATGAATTGCCGAGAGTTCGTGGAGGATATGGCTCTGCTATAATATCCACTTCACGAGGTATCTTGACATCCGATCAATGCAGACATGAACGAATCGGCGGGGAAGTGCTTTGTTACATTTGGTAAGGATAATTGGATTAAGAATTCTAAGATTTTAAGCAGAACTTAGAAACTGGCTTTATAATTGATCTTTTAGCATCTTAGAATCTTTCTTTAATCCAAGAGAGGTATATGATATGTCCAGAATTGGAAGAAGACCGATAGAAATACCAGAAAAGGTAAAAGTTACGATCAACAATGGTGATATTAAAGTTGAAGGTCCGAAAGGGACTCTTTCTGAAAAGATACCCTATGGAATAGACGTCAAGATAGAGGATGGCAAAATCATAGTAACTCGCAGTTCTGATAGCAAGCAGATGAAATCTCTACACGGATTGACCAGGGCTCTTATAGCTAATATGGTCACAGGCGTCACGCAGGGTTTCCAAAAAGTGCTTCGTATTGCGGGAATGGGCTATAAAGCACAGTTTGAAAATGGCAAGCTTACACTACAATTAAATGCCTCTCATCCGATAATATATGAGGTGCCTAAGGGAATTGATGTTGCTATTGATAGACCAGAGACGGTTCAAAATCAGCCAGAAATTCCCGTTACAATTATGGGTATTGACAAGCATTTAGTTGGTCATGTTGCAGCTATTATAAGGGATTTCCAAAAACCAGAGCCATATAGAGGCAAAGGTATAAAATATGCTGACGAATTTATCAGGCGAAAAGCTGGAAAAGCGGCTGGATAATGTCAGTTAGAGGTTCAATCTTTAACCTTAAATCTCTTGATGTAGGAGTAGAAATTTGAGTTCTGAAGTTGACAAAAAACAAGCTCGCATTAAAAGACATAGGCGAGTCAGAAAACGTGTTTATGGAACATCAGAAAGACCGAGGCTTAGTGTTTATAAGAGTCTGAATCATATCTATGCACAGATAATAGATGATGTTTCAGGCAGGACTCTTGTCTCGGCATCAACATTATCACCTGATGTCCGTGAGAAAATAAAAAGTGGTGGAAATATAGAATCCGCAAAATTAGTCGGAGAAGCTATAGGAAAAAAGGCTTTGGATAAAAATATATCTAAGGTAGTTTTTGACAGAGGCGGGTATCCCTATCATGGAAGGGTCAAAGCCTTAGCAGAAGCAGCTAGAGAAGCAGGTCTTGAATTCTAGCTGATCTTTAATATAGGGGGGAATTCTTGAAGAGAATTGATCCAACAGAATTGACACTTGACGAACGGGTCATAAGAATAACTCCAGTGGCTCGTGTGAGAAAAGGTGGACGCAACCGTAGTTGGAACGCACTTGGGGTTGTTGGAAATGGCAACGGAATTGTAGGTATGGGATTTGGCAAAGCTAATGAAGTGCCAGACGCAATTCGTAAAGCATTTGAAGATGCCAAAAAGAATCTTATTTCCGTTCCCATCACAGAAACAACTATACCGCATGAAGTAGTTGGCAGTTTCGGAGCAAGCAAAGTTATATTGAAACCTGCTGCACCTGGAACAGGCGTTATCGCTGGCGGAGCAGTTAGAGCTATCCTTGAAGTCATCGGAGTTCGCGATATAATGAGTAAATCCATAGGAAATAATAACGCTCTAAATCTTGCAGCCGCTACGATAGATGGTCTAAAACAGCTTAAAAGTCCCCAAGAAATAGCACGTCTTCGCGGTAAAGATCAGTGATTCTGATAAACTTTCCCATAGTTGCGTTTTAGCTATTTATCGTTGTTGCCACTTAAGTTGTTAAGGATAGGTTTATTTTAAAAACTAGAAAACTATTTGGAGAATACCGAAATGAGGTTAAATGAACTAAAAGCTCCCATAGGTTCTAATCACCGAAAAAAACGTGTCGGCAGAGGCGAAGGGTCTGGGCATG
The DNA here is from genome assembly GCA_011334435.1 of Candidatus Poribacteria bacterium. Classification (GTDB taxonomy): domain Bacteria; phylum Poribacteria; class DTPJ01; order DTPJ01; family DTPJ01; genus DTPJ01. The sequence continues at coordinate 4,072 of DTPJ01000818.1, forward strand.
GAAAAACTTCGGGGAAAGGTCATAAAGGACAGCTTGCGCGTTCTGGTGGAAGTGTCCGTCCTTGGTTTGAAGGCGGACAGATGCCATTGCAACGTCGTCTTCCTGTTCGGGGATTTACAAATATATCTCATAAAGACTATGCGATCATAAATCTTGATGTCCTGAATAAATTCCCAGATAATACCGTGGTAACTCCGAAGCTCTTAAAAAGCACTGGTATTATTAAGAAAACAAAAGATGGCGTCAAAGTTCTTGGCGATGGTGAATTGAAAAGCAGCTTAATTGTAAAAGCTCATAGCTTCTCAAAATCAGCACAGATGAAGATTGCGGAGGCTGGCGGAAGGGCTGAGGTGATTTAAATGTTGAGTGCTTTCCAGAACGCTATTAAGATACCTGACTTGCGCAAGCGGATCATCTTTACGCTTCTTTTAATCGCGGTTTATAGAATCGGATCGCATATAACGATCCCCGGTATTGATAGTCAGGCGTTGGCATTATTTTTTGATAAACTTGCGCCAGAAGGAGGCGGAATTCTAAGGTTATATGATCTATTCGCAGGTAATGCGTTCAGTAATATGACAATATTTGCGTTAGGCATACAGCCTTATATTAGTGCTTCTATTATACTTCAACTTCTGGCTATTGTTATTCCGTATCTGGAAAAGCTCTCAAAAGAAGGTCCTGTCGGACAAAAAAAGATCACCCAATACACCCGTTACGGGACAGTTATTCTAAGTGCCATACAGGGAGTTGGTATAAGTATTGCCCTTCGTAATCCGGGGTATCTCGGTGCTGGAAACATTCAAGTTGTTCACGAGGGAATATCTCCTTTGTCTTTTACGTTGCTTTCTGCATTAACTTTAATGGCGGGAACGACCTTTGTTATGTGGCTTGGAGAACAGATAACCGAACGAGGAATTGGAAATGGCATTTCACTTTTGATATTCGCTGGCATAGTTGCTAGGGTGCCTAACGGGACAATTGAGTTAGGCAGAAGATTATTCTCCACTGCTGATGATCGGCTTGATCTTGCCAGACTTTTCTTATTCCTTGCTGTTATGGTAGTTATAATCATGTCTGTAATATTGATAACTCTTGGCACACGTAAGATTCCCGTCCAATATGCAAGACGTGTTGTAGGGAGAAAAGTCTATGGGGGACAGATGACTCATCTTCCACTTCGCGTAAATCAGGCGGGTGTTATTCCGATAATCTTCGCAATAACTATAATCTCGTTCCCTATGACTATGGGAAATATGATCCCAAGCGAGACTTTTCGTGAGATCATCGGCTATTTTGAAAGATGGCCTGTATATCACATATTATATGGCATACTGATAATATTTTTTACTTATTTTTATACCGCAGTTACAACGAACCCTGTTGATCTTGCAGATAATATGAAAAAATACGGCGGATTTATCCCGGGCATAAGACCAGGGAAATCTACCGCTGAATATATTGACCGATCGTTGACAAGAATAACGCTTGTCGGTGCATTTTTCCTTGCAGGTATTGCATTATTGCCGTATTTGCTTCAACATTATGTCAAAATTCCAATTTATTTTGGTGGAACACCTTTGCTAATCGTTGTTGGTGTCGGTTTAGACACTATGCAACAAATAGAATCTCATCTATTAATGCGTCACTATGAAGGCTTCCTAAAAGAAGGAAGATTAGGATCAAGACGAGGAAGGTAATTATATGAGAATAGTGCTTCTCGGTGGACCTGGTGCTGGAAAAGGGACACAAGCCCAAAAGTTATCAGAAAAATTTTCGCTTCCACACATCGCTACTGGTGATATATTGCGTCAAGCTGTTAAAGATGGGACGGAGATGGGAATAAAAGCCAAGTCCTATATGGACAAAGGTCTGTTAGTTCCTGATGAGGTCGTTATAGGAATAATAAAAGATAGGTTTAATCAAGACGATGTAAAATCAGGGTTTGTCCTTGATGGTTTTCCAAGGACAGTCCCTCAGGCAGAGTCTCTTGACTCAATAACAAAAGAAATGAATATGCCTATTGACGCAGTAGTGAATATAAAAACATCTCCTGATGTTGTTGTAGAAAGGCTATCGGGTCGTAGAACTTGCAAAGAATGCCAAACGGTTTATCATATTGTTTATTCTCCACCAAAAGTAGATGGTAAGTGTGATCGCTGTGGTGGTGAGTTATATCAACGAGATGATGACAAAGAGGAAACTATAAGAAAACGTCTTGATGTATATGAGAAACAGACATTTCCGCTTTTAGAATATTATAAGAATTCTGGAAAGCTTTTAGAAGTCTGCGGAGATGTGTCAATAGATGAGGTTTTTGAGAGCATAGTTCAGGCTTTGAAAAAATAGCAGGCTTTGCGAAAATAGAATGATTCATCTCAAAACGAAAGCTGAAATTGAACTTCTGAGGATAAGTGGAAAACTTGTATCAGAGATATTATATTTGCTTAAAGAAAAAATTGCCCCGGGAGTGAAAACAAGCGAATTAGATGAGTTGGCAGGACATTTGATCCGAGAGCGAAAAGGCAAGCCTGCACCGCCGGAAGTCGGATTTCCGGGGAATATATGTATTTCTGTAAACGATCAAGTTGTGCATGGAGTCCCTGGCAACCGAGTTCTTAAGTCCGGTGACATTGTTGGTATTGATGTTACTGTCGCATTTAACGGATATTATGGCGATATAGCAGGGACATTTCCCGTTGGTGAGATAAGCAAAGAAACACAGAAATTGCTTGATGTTACTAAACAATCGTTATACGAGGGAATATCAAAAGCTGTTGAAGGCAATCGTCTCGGAGAGATCTCAAACGCAATTCAGACTTTTGTTGAGAAATACGGTTTTTCTGTGGTTCGGAAATTTGTTGGACATGGTATTGGAAAAAGTATGTGGGAAGAACCACAAGTCCCAAACTTTGGGTCTCCAAATAATGGTATCAGATTAAGAAAAGGCATGGTTCTTGCCATTGAACCGATGGTAAATGCTGGTGGCTATGATGTTAAGGTGTTAGATGATAACTGGACTGCGGTAACTCAAGATGGAAGCCTTTCAGCTCATTTTGAACATACCGTAGCGATATTAGAAGACGGTCCAGAAATATTAACTAGCTTTGAATGATAAACAGTTTTCAATGATCAATGACGTTTATCATTCCTGCAAAAGCAGAAAGTTCTTTGGTGCTTTGTCATTCCTGCGAAAGTAGGAATCCATAGAAACCTTTTAGTGTGAAAATAAACTTGTTTAATCAATAGTTATTAAAATCTGTTTTGAAGCTATCAAATTTTCCATTAGCAAGGGACCAATATGCCAAAACAAGATGTTATAGAGGTAGAAGCGAAAGTTATAGAGCCACTTCCCAATGCTATGTTCCGTGTTGAGTTGGAGAATGGGCATAAGGTTTTAGCTTATCTTTCTGGCAAGATGAAAATGAACTCAATAAAAATATTGCCGGGGGATCAAGTGACCGTTCAGCTTTCGCCCTACGATCTTACAAGAGGCAGAATAGTATATAGAAAGAAATGATTAGAGGTCAAAGGTTAAGGAATTTTTAACCCTTGAATCTTAGTCCTTAATTAAACTGATACTGGGTTATGAGGATGCTGGTCACAGTATCAGACATAGCTTTATAATATCCAGCGTCCATTATGGATATTGTTATGAAAGTGCAATCATCAGTTAAACGTAGATGTGAGAAGTGTAAAATTATCAGACGTAAAGGTGTTATTCGGGTTATATGTATTAATCCAAAACATAAACAACGTCAAGGCTAAATTTTGGGTCTCCAAAGGGAGGAACTCTAATGGCAAGAATTGCAGGAGTGGAATTGCCTCGTGAAAGGTTAGTGGAATTCGCCCTGACGAAGATATTTGGAATAGGCTGGACAACTGCAAGAAAAATAGTTAAAGATGCGGATGTTAATCCACAGAAAAGGGTCCAAGAACTGACAGATGACGAGATCACAAGGCTAAGAAATATAGTGGAAAATAACTACAAAGTTGAAGGTGATCTTCATAGAGAGATACAGCTAAACATCAAAAGACTAATGGATATTGGATGTTATAGAGGGACAAGACATCGCAGAAATCTTCCTGTTCGTGGTCAGCGAACCAGCACAAATGCCAGAACTCGCAGAGGTGGATACAAAGCCAAGAGGACAATTACTGTTGGACGAAAGGCAAAAGAAGTAGCTCGTAAGGGCGGATGATGTTTATAGTAAATAGTGGGTAGTAAAATTGCTTTATTATCTACTAACTAATATCTACTATTAAAGAGGGAAAGGTAACATTGGGAAAAACAAAATATCGTGCAAAAAAAGTTAAGAAAAACATCAGTCAAGGAATTGCTCATATTCAATCAACATTTAATAATACTATTGTAACGATAACTGATGTAAATGGAAACACTATTGCATGGGATAGTGCTGGCACTGCACATTTCACTGGTTCACGTAAACAGACTCCGTTTGCTGCACAAATAGCAGCAGAATCCTGTGCTAAAAAAGCTATGGAACACGGAATGAAAAGGGTGGAAGTGCGAGTGAAGGGACCAGGTCCAGGCAGAGAATCAGCAATTAGAGCGCTTACCTCTGCCGGTCTTGAAGTAACTGTCATTAAAGATGTTACGCCTATCCCGCATAATGGTTGCAGACCACCTAAAAGAAGACGGGTATAAGTTAAAGGTTAAAAGTTAAAGGTTAAAGGTTAAAAGTTAAAAATAAGGGTTGATTAGACTTGATTGAAGTTCATTGAAGTTCAACTTTTAGCTTTTTAACTTTAAAACCTAATCGGAGGTATGGATGGCTAGGTATACTGGTCCAGTTTGTAGATTATGCCGTAGAGAAGGCGATAAGCTATATCTTAAAGGACAAAGATGTTATTTTAAATGCACACTTGATAGGAGAAAACTACCACCGGGTCAGCATGGACAGATCGGAAGGAAAGAGAAAGACTACGGCATTCGTCTAAGAGAAAAGCAAAAAGCTCGCAGGATTTATGGGATCCTTGAAAAACAATTTAAAAGATATTTTCGTCTTGCAGAACGTGAAAAAGGCGTTACAGGAGAGAACCTTTTAAGGATATTGGAACAAAGACTTGATAATGTCGTATTCCGTTCGGGTTTCGCATCCTCCCGCGCTGAGGCGAGACAACTTGTCCTTCACAATCATTTTACGGTCAACGGTAAGAAAGTTAATATCCCTTCATATCCAACTAAGGCAGGCGATATAATTGCTTTAAGAGAGAAAAGCAAAAGCATTAGCAAAATTGAAGAAGCCATAGAAAATGCCCAAAATAGAGGGATCCCCGATTGGTTAGAGTTTGATAGGGACAAGATGCAAGTATTAGTTAGATCACTTCCAACGAGAGATCAAATACCAGAAAATATCAAAGAACAGCTTATAGTGGAACTATATTCAAAATAATGTTTTACTGCTGTTTGACCAAATATATCTGCTTTATTAACTGCTTTATTAATAAGAGAAAATTTGTTCAAGCAGGAGTATTGGTTGACTTACCTGAGTCAAGAGGTTTGATAATATGAGAGAGATCGTACTGCCCAAAAGACTTGAGGCTGATCCTGATACCTTGACTTACAATTATGGAAAATTTGTTGCCAAACCACTAATGAGGGGTTTTGGTATAACATTGGGAAATTCTCTTCGCAGAGTATTATTATCTTCTATAAGAGGAGCTGCGATAACTTCTGTTAAAATAGACGGCGTATTGCATGAATTTAGCACTATACCATCAGTTGCCGAAGATGTAGTCCAAATAATACTAAATCTGAAGGAAATACGATTTCAACTGATAGGTGAAAATCCTGTAACTTTATATTTGCACTGTAAGGATGCAGGAGAAGTCACTGCTGCTGATATACAGCCCAATAGCAGGGTTGTTATTATGAATCCCGATCAGCATATAGCAACTTTGGATAGAAACGGTGAGTTAAAAATGGAACTAACTGTTGAATCAGGAACTGGCTATCTTCCTGTAGAAGCAAACAAAAGCATTAGCAGAGTGCCGGGAATAATTCCAATAGATGCTATCTTTTCTCCTATAAAAAAGGTGAACTTCCAAGTTGAGAACACGGTTGATAGCACAATAGTTTCAGACCATGTTACAGATTTTGATAAGTTGACAATTGAAGTATGGACTGACGGAAGCATAAGTGCAAAGGATGCTATTTCCCAAGCATGTGAAATACTCATTAAGCATCTCAGCATATTCAAGAACTTTGATGAAGGCTATGTTGAGGAAGATCAAAGGGCAAATGAGGAATTAGAGAAACGTAAGAATTATCTATCTAAACCTGTTGCTGAGTTGGAACTTTCTGTTAGAGCTGCAAATTGTCTTGCTGCTGCAAATATTATCACTATAAAAGACCTTGTGACAAAAACAGAACCAGAGATGCTTAAATTTAGAAACTTTGGGCGTAAATCCCTAAATGAGATAAAAGCGATACTGAATGGAATGGGACTTTCATTTGGCATGGTATTAGATGAAAATGGTGAATCTGTTAAACCTAAGAAACTTGATACCGCTAATGAGGTCACAGATCAGTTAAAAGAAGATTTGACAGATGATGAAATAGATGATGAATTAGAAGATGATGATATAGAAAGCGAGGAATCATAAGATGCGCCATAATTTAAAAGGCAGAAAGTTAGGTCGCACAACTGCTCATCGTGAAGCTATGCTCAATAACATGGTTACTTCATTATTTGAGCATGAAAGAATAAAGACTACTCTTCCAAAAAGCAAAGAACTTAGGCGCACTGCTGAACGGCTTATCACCATAGCCAAACGAGGCGATCTTCATTCACGTAGAATTGTAGCAAGAAGAGTGCGTAATAATGAGGTTCTTAAAAAACTCTTTGATAATATAGGTCCAAGATATGCAAACCGAAACGGTGGTTATACCAGAATTATAAAGCTAAATAACCGTTTCGGCGATCGCGCACCTATGTCAATTATAGAGCTTGTTGAATAACAAACTATACACTGGATAATGGATACTGGATAATAATAAATCAATATCCAATATCTAATATCCAGTATTAATTTTCACCTTCCTTTATTTTATGAAAGTTGAAAGCATATTAATAATAAGTTTTAGCCATATTGGCGATGTTGTGCTTTCTACCGCAATTATCCCTCCATTACAAAAACGCTTTCCAAACGCAAAAATAAGCATTATGTTAGGTCCGAAGGCATGGGAAATTTTATGGGGTGACACCCGCTTAAACGAGATTATCATATACGATAATCATGGAATTCATGCAGGACTTAAAGGGAAAATCAAACTAATAAAAGAGATAAGAGCAAGAAAATTTGACCTTATAATTGATCTACGTGATACAATTTGGTCTCATTTTATGGGCAGAAAACGTTGGGGTATGCCCATATTAAAAAAGCTTGATAAAAGCTATAATCAATTGCATGCGGTAGATAGATACCTAAACGTTCTTCATAATCATGGAGTTGATGAAGTTGGCGGAATGCCAGAGATAATTTTGTTAGATTATGAAAAACAAGAAGCCATTGATTTTTTAATTAGTCATAATGTAAAATCTGACGATATTGTTATTGGTATTCATCCGGGCGGAAGTTGGAAATATAAACTATGGAAATTAGACAGGTTCATCAACTTAGGCGATATTTTAAGTGAAAGATATGGTGCAAAGGTTCTTATATTTGCTGGACCTGATGAAAAGGATTTACAAGATCAGGTTTATGAAAAAATGCGATATAAACCTATACTTGTCCAAGATGTAGGTTTACGCAAGTTAGCTGCTATCATTCAACAATGCGATCTTTATATAGGCAATGATACAGGTCCTATGCACATTGCGTCTGCGGTTGGGACACGCGTTTTGTCAATTTTCGGTTCAACAGACCCAAATAGAAGCGGTCCTTATGGCAATGGCAATATTGTCATAAGTGCTAAAATTGATTGCTCACCATGTCACCCTGGCAGAAATCCTGGTGGATGTAAACTCCCCTCCTGCTTAGCTATAGATTCCATATCTCTTAAACAAGTGTCTGATGTCGTTGGAAGGATTTTAAATGAAAGATGGAATACGTCCAATTGATCTAAGCAAGGTCAAAACCTACCCAATTTGTGAACGTGAAAATAAAGTCACAATTGCCGATTTTGCACACCCACCTAATGTAGGGCAAACTTTGAGTGATTGGCTTAACTCTTTGCCGAATATATTAGCAGGGAAAGATTTTATTGAGTTAGTGCAGGCTATTGTAAAAGCAAGGGCAAATTCAAGACCAGTTATAGCGATGATGGGCGGACATGTGATAAAGTGTGGGCTCAGTCCTGTTATTATCTCTATGATGGAACATGACATCCTAACAGGGATCGCTATGAATGGTGCAGGAAGCATCCATGACTTTGAGATCGCAATAATCGGTGGAACTTCCGAAGATGTGGGAACAAATATTGAGGACGGAGTGTTTGGGATGTGGGAAGAAACTGGCGGATTGATGAATTCTGCAATAATTGACGGAAAAAATCAAAATATAGGCATGGGCAAAGCTTTAGGTCAAAAACTCGTTGAAATAAATGCGAAATATCAAAATTTTAGCATTCTGGCAAGTGCCTTTCGTTTAGGCGTGCCTATAACTGTTCACGTAGCCATAGGGACAGATATAATCCATCAACACCCTCAGGCAGATGGTTCTGCGATCGGGCAGACAAGTTTCACTGATTTTCGTGTATTCGTCTCAGAAATAGCTGATCTTGATGGCGGTGTGCTTCTCAATTTTGGATCCGCTGTCCTTATGCCAGAAGTTTTTTTGAAAGCATTAAGCATTGTTAGAAATCTTGGTCACAAAGTAATAGAGTTTACTACCGCAAATTTTGATATGTTTCAACATTATCGTCCTAAGGAGAATATACTTAAGCGACCCACAAAAATGGGTGGAAAAGGATATGCAATAACAGGTCATCACGAGATTATGATACCTTTACTTGCGTATGCTGTTTTGGATAAGATGAAATAGGCAGATAGTATTGTAAAAATACTATAAGTGAACTAAAACCTACCTAAATTGGAGATTTTTATGAAACAATTATGGATAGAATGTCTCACCTGTGATAATAAATGTTGTAACCATGAGTTAGCTAAACTGTTATTTGTTACTGATGACGAATTTGAGAATATCAATAAGAGAAACCCAGAGGGTGCAGAATCGCTCAAAAACGGAGAAGCGCCATGTAAATTCTTTGAAGAAAATGGACTATGCGAAATTCAGGATATAAAACCTGTTGATTGCAAACTGTTTCCTTTTGATATTATGAAAGATGGCGATAAATTCTTCTGGATTATACGAAAGATTGAATGTGCTATAGTTGAAAATGAGGAAAATTATGAGGATTACTTGCTTGATCTTGAAAAAAAT
>DTPJ01000821.1 GCA_011334435.1 Candidatus Poribacteria bacterium
CTTAAAATAATATTAATGCAATCAAACAAAAATATAAAAGCCTTTACGAAACTTGGTATGGTAAATATAATGTTTATGGTGCTTTTATTGAGAAATCAATTAAATTGCTGAAACCAGAAGGGAGACTAATATTTGTTGTTCCTGCAACATTTATGATTTTAGATGAGTTCAAAAAACTGAGAACTTTTTTATCTCAAAATGGTAAAACTACTTTAATCTATTTAGGACCAGATGCGTTTAAGCCTGAAGCTGATGTTTCATCTGTGGTGTTAGATTTTCGCAAGTCTAACATAAACTCATATTTAGAACTTTTTGAATATCAAAATAATGAAATTCACGATATAAAGATCAATTCTCGTTGGAAAGGCGAAGTGGTAAAATTTGAGACGAATTACACCCAGAAATTAGAAAGTGTTTGCCTTCACCGATTGCATGATATTTACGAGATCAAGGTATCTCCCCGAACCCCTGAGATCAAGAATAGTCTTTTTATAGAAAAAGAAAGACCTATTCAAATAGAAGATTATATTCCTTTATTAAATGGACGAAATCTTAAATGTAACAAGATCAACTATGAATGCTTAACAGGGTATTGGATTAAAAAAGCAGATGTAAATAAACTCAGAGGATATTTCCAAAATCCTCATATTGTCGTTGGTTTAGGTTTTCGAGAAAATGGAAAAGTGGCAGGGGCTTTGGATAAGAGATGTTATCCTTGGATGGGCGATGTTTATCATTTGCTAAAAAAGGGCGATCTTTTCAGCTCAAAATTTGATATGAGTGATACAGAGATATTGGAATATCTCAACTCTGTATATGTCCAAAAATATATAAAAGATACATATAGGCAGATCACTTATCATTTAAGCATTTCTCAGCTTAAAAATTTGCCATTACCTACGAGAAAAGAGTGGGAGATAATAAAATCATGGAGAGGTTGTAGAAAGATAGATGCGTATAATAGTTTGTATAAAACAAGTTCCAGACACAAGCCAAATGAAATTTGATAAAGAGACATACTCTCTGATCAGAGATGGCGTCCCATTTATTATAAATCCCTTTGACGAAAATGCGATTGAAGCAGGTCTGCAAATTAAAGAAAAACATGGCGGAGAGGTAATCGTTATAAGTATGGGTCCCCCACAAGTTGTGGAGTCTTTACGTCATGCTATCGCTATGGGTGCAGATCAGGCGATACTTCTCAGCGATAGGCGATTCGCACTTGCAGACACACTTGCAACATCATATACGCTTGCGACTGCGATAAAAAAGATCGGCGGATATGACATACTTCTATTCGGCAAACAATCAATAGATAGCGATACTGCCCATGTCGGACCTAGTGTTGCAGAATATCTCGGTTTGCCACAGATAACCTATGCAAAAAATATAAAAATAGATGATGGCAAGGTGATAGCAGAACGAGTGCTTGAAGGGTATTCTGAAATCGTTGAATCCCCTATGCCAGTTGTCATAACTGTTGTCCGTGAGATAAACAAGCCAAGACATCCGTCACTTAAAGGTGTTTTAAGAGCTAAAAAAGTTGAAATACCAGTTTGGACGCCAGAAACCATAGACGCAGATATTAATAGAATCGGGAAAAACGGCTCTGCAACTGTTGTGACGGGGACATTCACTCCATCATTACGCGGCAAAAATGAAATATTGACAGGGACACCAGAGGAGATCGCCGAAACATTATTTGCAAAGCTGAGGGGACTGAATTTGATTTAATCTATTTTAAGAGGTGATACGATGGTTAAAACTGTAAATAAAACAGTAGGGGAACTGACTGTTCAAGATTTTCAGGATATTGTCAGAAAAATTGTCCGTGAGGAAATGTCATCAAATTGGCGTATTGATAATGAAGGAAACATCATTTTTCTTTTTGAAGAAGATTATATTGATTATATAAATAAACGTAAGGGGGAAAGCCCTCTTGAAATTAATGCTTTTTTCATTGATGACCAAGGATTCACTGTTAGATATACTGATGAGGAGTTGACTGCGAAAGCAAAAAAACGTATTGAAAAAGCAAAAATGGAGATCGCCAAAGGAAAAGGAATAAATCTTGAAGAAATCAAGCAACGTCTCAAAGCCAAAGAATGAACAACAATGGGAAGCAATAATATCACCGACCGCATTACGTAGACTTGAACGCTTACCAAAGGAAGTTGCTCAAGATATTATTAATAAGATTGATTGGTTATGTAGTGAATCTAACACCATAAAGCATTCTCGCTTAAAAGGTGGGAAAGAATTTAGCCTTCACTCAGGACAATACAGGATACTATACCTTTTAGATCGTTCACAACGAAGAATTGATATTCTGGACATTGGTAAACATGATGAAGTTTATAAACGTTTACGGAAAGTGTAGAGTCTTAAATAATGATTGGATTTTTAGGTTATGGAAAAAATAAATTTTGACGAATACAAAGGACTTTGGGTCTATGCTGAACAACGCGACGGTATATTAATGAACGTCGCTCTTGAATTGCTTGGTGCAGGACGAGGATTAGCAGATATTCTTGGTGTCCCATTATCAGCGTTATTGCTTGGAAATAGGACTGATGAGATAGCTAAACAATTGATACATTTCGGAGCAGATCAGGTATATGTTGTTGATCATCCATTGCTGAAACAATATGAGGTGAACTTATACACAAAAGCCATAGCTTCTGCCATAGAGAAATATCGCCCTGAAATTATGCTTTTCGGTGCAACATTTATCGGCAGAGAACTCGCCCCAAGGCTTGCAACAAGGTTACAGGTCGGCTTATCCGCTGATTGCACAGAATTAGCGATAGATCAGGAAAATCGCTTGCTTGTCCAAACTAAACCTGCATTTGGCGGAAATGTTATGGCGAAGATAATTATTCCAAACCATCGCCCACAAATGGCTACTGTCAGACCAAATGTGATGAAACGGTTAGAACCTCAAACATCACGGACAGGTCAAATTATCCATATAAACGATGTCTCATTGCAAGCGGAAGATATACTTACAAAGGTGATTGATATAGTCAAGGATGCAGAATCCAGCGTCAATCTTCAAGAAGCAAAGATAATCGTTGCTGGTGGATTTGGTCTTGGCAAGGCGGAGAATTTCAGTTTGATCCGTGAGCTTGCAAATGTGCTTGGCGGGGCAGTTGGCGCATCAAGGGCAGTCGTAGATGCAGATTGGATCTCATCATATCATCTCGTAGGGCAGACGGGAAAAACCGTTCAGCCGAAACTATATATCGCTTGTGGAATATCAGGTTGCATACAGCATATAGTCGGTATGCAGTCATCGGAAGTCATTATCGCAATAAATAAAGACCCTAACGCTCCTATATTTAACATAGCGACTTATGGCATAGTTGGCGATTTAACCGAGATTGTGCCAGCTATAACAAAAGTTTTCAAGGAAAATTTAGGGAAATAACGGAGAATATACCATGTCACAAATGATGGAAGAATTGACCTATCAGCAACGTCTTGATATGCTTCACGAATTGAAACTTGAACATACAAGGCAGAAACGAGAAGCTAAGGGACCGATGGATCATGACGATCAAGGGCAAATCCTTTTACCGCCAGAGGCATGCGAAGAAGTGGAAGCGGTAAGCGGATCAGGTGTCGTGATTAAAGATGTTATCTTGAAAGGGTTTAAGCCAAAAAGCAATCATCCAAGCGGGGGGTTCTTTGGTGCAAAAGCTGTTGGTGAAAATTTCAGAATGCTATTAGACGCTCATCCGACCTATGTCAATCCTATAAATTCAATGGCAGGCGTTTATATGGTTAATTTTAACTCATATAGAAATCCCGGTTGGAATCCAGATCACGATTACTCTCATCTGCACGAGGAACAGCACAAATATCGCCTCAGCACAGGTATCGGCGGACTTCAACATTTCTGCCCTGATCTCACTATCGGTCTAAATTTAGGATGGGGCGGATTGTTAGATAAAGTTAGATATTACAGACAAATTAATACTCATGACCCTGAATTCTACGATGGATTAGAGGACATAATTATCGGCATGCAGAATTGGATACGTCGCCATTCAGAATCCGCCAAAGAAATGGCTGAAAAAGAAGATCATCCACAATTGAAAGAAAATCTTCTCGCAATTGCGGATATATGCCAAAGGCTCACAACAGAACCGCCTTGGTCGTTCCGCTCTGCATGTCAATGGCTTGTGTTCTTCCAAGCAGCAGCAAAGATGTATAACGGAAGTGGAGAGTGGGGACAGCTTGATGAACTGCTAAGACCTTACTATGAACATGACATACAAGCAGGCATTTTAACTGACGAAGAAGCTATTTTCCATATCGCATGTCTTCTGCTCAGTGAAACCGCATATATTCAACTTGGCGGTCCTGACGCTAATGGCAAAGACCTGACAAGCCCTGTCTCATTCCTCATACTTGAAGCTGTTCATCGCCTAAAAATTCCTGCTAATATCGGCATTCGCGTCGGCGATGGTATTGATCCGAAGTTGTTTCAAAGGGGCGTTGAGATATTATTTGAAGATAAAATGGGATTTCCGAAGTTTTTGGGCGATAAAACTGTAACCGAAGGCTTTATGAGGAATGGATACCCAATTGAACTTGGAAGACAAAGGACATATTCAGGCTGTCATTGGTTAGCTATACCCGGTCGTGAATATACGATGAATGATCTTATCAAAATTGAGTTTGGCACTATTTTTGACATATCGCTTAAAGAGATGATGAGCGATCCTTCTGTTGAACCGAGCACTCAGGAGCTTTGGAGACGTTTTGAAAAGCATCTACAACGGGCAGTTGAAGTTATCGCAGAAGGCATTGATTTCCATCTTGAACACATGCACAAAGTTTTTCCCGAACTTTATCTTGATCTCTTTTGCTATGGTCCTGTTGAAAAAGGCTTAGATGCAACTAACGGAGGTGTTGAATACTATAATATCTGTGTTGATGGGGCATCTCTCGCGACTGCTGCGGATTCATTCGCTGCAATTGAGCAACGTGTTGAAAAAGAAAAACTTTTGACATGGCAAGAATTGATGCACTACTTAGAAACTGATTGGGCAGGAACTGATGGGGAACGTGTCAGACTGATGATGAAAAATATCCCTCGTTTTGGCAGTGGTGGGTCTTGTGCTGATGAATGGGCGTTACGTATTACGAATACATTTACCGCATTAGTAAAAGAAAAGCCAACCCCAAAGGGATATAACATGATTCCAGGTCTATTTTCATGGGCAGCGGTGATCGGTTTTGGCAAGCAATTAGGGGCAACTCCAAATGGACGACATGCAGGCGACCCCGTTTCACACGGTCCTAATCCTGATCCGGGCTTTAATAGAGGTTCACATGGCACGCCAACGCAAATGGTCAAAGCAGTTGCATCAGTCCAGCCCGGATATGGCAATACCGCTCCGCTTCAATTGGATATGGACCCTGGGATAGTTAAAGACGAGGAGGGATTAAACAAAGTAAGCGCCTTAATAAAAAGCCATTTTGATCTTGGTGGAACGATGGTCAATATCAACGTATTGAACAAAGAGACGATATTAGATGCTTATAATGATCCGCTAAAATATCCCGATCTTATTGTCCGTGTTACTGGATTTAGCGCGTATTTTGCCAGTTTATCGCCAGAATTGCGTAAATATGTTGTTGACCGAATTGTTTATGATAGTTAAATATCCCGATTTTATAATTTAGGAGATAAATAATGGCAGAAGATAAAGTGCGTATCGCTTTTGTCGGATGTGGTGGTCATGCAAATCATTCGCTTTATCCCGTAATCCATCGCATAAATGAAATAGACCTTGTTGCTGTCGTTGACAAAGTAGAAGAAAAAAGGCTTCGCGTCCAAAGGCTGTTTGGGGCATTAAGAAGCTATGCCGATGTTGATGAGATGTTGGATAAAGAAAAGCCAGAAGGAGTCTGTATAGTAGGTCCTCCGCAAATGCACTATGAGGTTGGGATGCAAGTTTTGGAAAGAGGCATTCCGATATTCGTAGAAAAACCGTCAAGCATAGACTTTGATCATGCCTATACGCTTGCTGAAACTGCCCGAAAAAAAGGGACATTTGGAATGACAGCGTTTATGAAACGTTTCGCTACCGCTTATGAAGAGGCAAAAGCGATCACCATGAGACCAGAGTTCGGTCCTGTCTCAATGGTTAGCATAAGATATACTCATGGTGCATATCCACTGATTTGGGGATTAGAGCCTGAACTGCTTTGTTGTCTAATCGGCAATCAATGCCATGCCTTTGATTTAGCGAGATATTTTGGAGGAGATGTCTCTGAATTATACGCCAAGTTATGCGATCATGGACAAGGACGATTTGCTTTTGCAGTCACTTTGGGATTTGAAAGCGGTGCAGTAGGGCTTCTTAACAGCAATGCAACCGATGATCCAGCTTGGAATATAAGAGAAACCTTAAATGTGTCAGGGCTTCTTTGTAGTGTTGACGTAGAGGATATGATATTTTTAAGCTACCGTCCACGTGACTCATGGTCGCCGAGTTTGCGAAATCACGCTTGGCGACAGGGACATTTTGCTTTGCCTCATGCTGTTGCTTATGGTCAAGGTGGGTTATACTTAGGCTATGAAGGCGAGTTAAGACATTTTGCCAAGTGCATAAGGACAGGGGAAACGCCTAAATCATCGTTATATGATGGTGCTGCATCGCTTGCAATCGCAGAAGCTATTTGGGAAAGCGTCAAAACAGGAAAGCCAATTAGACCTAAATCATCTGCTCCAAAAAATTAAAATTATTGAAATAAAAGAAACTCAATTTCTGTTTTTTTAATGATCATTTTTACATCGCTTAACCAACAGTCTTTTATTTCATTAAAACATTACTACACAAGGAGGATACTAAGTTGAAAGAGATGACAGCAGGTAATTTGAGGTCAGCATTTGGCGGAGAAAGTCAGGCACACATGAGGTATCTGATCTATGCAGATAAAGCTAAAGAGGAAGGATTTAACAATGTCTCAAGGCTTTTCACTGCTATAAGCGATGCTGAAAGAGTCCATGCGACACATCATTTTAAGACAATGGCTGATGTAAGCGGGGCATTTTTGGTCCCAAGCATGGCTGGTTTCGGTTATTCAGCTACTTCTGCCAATCTTGATATAGCTATCGGCGGAGAGAGTTTTGAGATCAATGAAATGTATCCATCTTATATTGCAGTCGCCAAAGATCAAGAAGAAGGATCAGCAGAGGAGAGCTTCAGATATTCCTACCTATCAGAGAAAATTCATCTTAAAATGTTCCAGAAGGCTAAAGAAGCAGTTGATAATGGAAAAGATGTTGATCTTGGTGTTGTTCAAATATGCCAAGAGTGCGGTTATACAAAAGAGGGCGATGCACCTGCTCAATGCCCTGTTTGTAAAAAGCCGAAGGAATGGTTTAAAGCATTTGCATAATTCATAAGCTTTTGATAGCTAATTTATAGGACACCTGTTTATGTCGTGTCCTATAAAATTTGGACAATCTATATTTATAATAGCATCAAATTAATCTTTTCGTTTAGAGAATTCCTCTAAATCCCATAGGCGTTAAGTTAAGGACTCTTAACCCCGAAGGGGTGATATATTTATAGAAAACACATAAATAAAAAACCTTTTAGCTCCGTCAGGAGCGACATATAACCTTTAACTTTTAACCTTTTCCCCATTATATTCCGCTCCGCTTCCGCTTTGTATTTTAGCGTTTATCGTTTCTATAAATATGACGCCTCTTCGGGGTTAAAAATTCTTAATTTATCGCCCATACTCTAAATCTCTTTTTCTAAAAAAAGACTTTGTTGCCAAAGATCAGTAAATTTCACCTTATAACAGAAAATTTGCCTATTTTATATACTTTTTTATCATCTTTGATCGCCACAATTTTATAAAGATATGTCCCGCTTGAAAGCATATTTCCAGCTTCATCTCTAATATCCCATGCCTCTTCGTTGTATCCTTTGTCTATTGATGTGCAGTTTATAGTCTTTATCCGTCTGCCTAATATTGTGTATATAGTTATCGTCACTTCATCTGCACCTAATCCAAGCGTGTAACAAAATGTCGCTGATGAACTAACAGGATTTGGATGCAATAAAATATCCTTTATTGAAAAAATAGCCTTCTCATCATCTTCATTCTGATCATCGGTTGAGGATATGATCTCAGGATCAACGTCAGACAAAAATCTTATTTCCTCATCAATTAAAGCTATAAGTGACTCTCTTGCGGAATCGTCAGTATAATTAAACACGTCTATAAAATATTTTATCTCTGCGATCTCATTAGACATCTCTTTGGAATACTCTATTGCACTTGATAATTTTCTTATAAGTGATTCACGAGACCCGCCTTTTAAACCTATCTCTCGTGCTTCCACTAAGCAAAGCCTTGATGCAAAAAATCGCGACCACATTCTCATCAAGTGCATACTATCCATATAATCTGATAAGTATTGATCTGACGACGGTAAAAGCGAAACTTTGGCATTATACATATCGTTTGCAGAATCTTGTTGACGAGGTAAAAGCGATGATAGTCTTTCTTTTGCATATTCAATTGACTTTATATTTGGTATAGATAAAGTATCTTTGACAGCGGACTTGCCTATTATATTCCAAAATCTCGTCGCATATCCTCTTGAACCATCGCCATATTTTCCTGTAAGCGATAACGTTCCTGCATAATCTGAGAAATAGTCTGATAAGACATTTGTATTTTTTCTAAGTCCGCTCAAAATGTATTGGGCAGATTTTTCGCCATAACCTCTGATAAGATAGTTTTTCATTAAACTGACATAATCTTCATTTGGATCATAAATCAGACGTGAACTGACGATCTTATCAAGGATAGCTAATCCACCTTCGCCTTGAAGCGTAAAACCGCCTAATCCGTTGAGATAGGGATTTACAGAATACTTTCGCAATCCCTCAGCAAAAAGATCAGCTTCAATCATCCATAAAGGCATAACTTCCTCAACATCATGTGATATGATCACTGCTTTATGCCCGTATTTGCTTACATCATTGATAAAGCTAATTTTTATCTCGGGATCATTTGTCGGCTCGCCATCTATGCCCCATTTTTGCATTAGGATAGTCCCTTTTGGCAGTCTTGCAAGGTTTGTGCGATCTGGGTCTTTCAGCCACACGCTATCATAGCCAGATATTATGAATTTGAAGTTCGGATCAACTTCAAGTGCCGAATTGATAATATCCGAATATATATCCCAAAGTGCTTTCTGTAATTGTGAATTATCCCCATTGGGAGCTCGTGTCTCCCAGCCCCATGACCGAAGATGAAAACCTGTCAAGGTCGGCGAATACGTCTTTATAATACTCTTGACAAGCCGTTTGATTAAATCTCGCGCTTCGGGTTTTGTCCATGATATTGGTTGATACCATTCACCATTTCTTGAATTCTGATACTTAACTTTGTCCTCCAAAAGCTCTGGATGGTTAGCCATAATGGCTTTTGTCGGTTCGCCCATGACATACATAAAAAGATAAGTTTCTATGCCCCTATCTCTAAGATCCCATAGCCTTTTTCTGAGATCATTAATTCTGTTCATCCTTTTAGGGACAGACTCATCTTGCATATCCTCAAATTGTGAATCATAAACATATTTAAAAGCAGTTCCTAACCCATCATCTATGCCTGTGCCTGTCCAGACGCCCTCTGCACCACTTATGTTTATCCTATGTCTGCTCAACCATATCGGGTCTTCTTGTGATATTGTGCATCTAATCGGATAAAATGGCTTTGATCTAATATTCATATCTTTTATAGAAAGCGTCGTCCTAATAGGCAGATCAAAATCAAGGTCTACGGGATTAAGCCCTGTCGCATTTGAGATCATCTCCTCAATAAGCCGATTTACTGCATAGATAACGCCTCTTTCTGGCTTTCCCGTTGTCACAAGCATATTAATATTGTCATCACTTATATTTGCAACTATAAATTCCTCATCTTTTAGGTTATCAACATTTTGTAATAGACGTTTTTTATACAGGGAATTGATATATTTGTTATTTTCATAAGTGCCTATTAATATTATATTGCCTGACTGAATTGGCATTGAATCTGATCTAATGTCAAGGACAGTTCTCGTAATTTTATTGACATAGAAATTAAGTTCGTTTATCGCGAATTTTTCCTGTTCTGAGGGATTTTCTGGAATGACGATTAAGCATACTGGCTTGCCATTTTGGACTATGACAAAATCGCATAAGGCATGATTTGTGATTAAGAATAAAAGGAAGCAAATAAAATAATAGGTGATGGATAATAAGTAACGGGTTATGTGGTATTGAATACTGGATTTAAATATCAAGTCTGATGTCTGATGTCTCATGTCCAAAGTCTGATATTCCATATTAATCAGTGGTTAATAAGGGCTTCTATTTCTTCAATTGATAATGGTTTTATCTCTCTTATCTTGTCAAGACAAACATAATATATTTTACAGATAGCGGGTTTTTCTGAATAAATTCCTCTAATAACATGATAATATACAGAAAGCTGTTTTATATATTCGCTCTCGTTGAAATCATTCGTATCGCTTTTATAATCAATTATCTCTATACTATCGTCACATATAGCCAAAAGATCGATCTTTCCTCGTATAAGATTATTGCCGATAGGTAATGAACATTCAATCTCTGGTATCAGTTCGTTAGCGTTAAGTGACTTGATAAATTGCCTTATTCTTTCTGCTTCGGGTTGATCCCATTTTTCATCTATTCCCAAAGCGATTTTATATGCAAAGCTATGAAGATCGTTTCCAAATTCCCTTCCTTTGCCATCATCAAAATATCTGTATTTTATAAGATCGTGAACAGCAAATACATTGCCTCGTTTTTCATAGTTTTCAATGAATAGATCATCATGGATGTCCTGTTTTTCTGGTATTTCTACTGAAATTTGATTATCATAATCACTGACAATATCATAACCATCAGCCATTTTTTGAAAAAATATAGAGCCTTTCTGATTTGCAGTGAAAATAAGATATTGCTTTGCCCTTGTAATTGCGACATATAAAAGCCGTCTCTCCTCATCATAGTCAGAGAATAAATTTGCCGTCAATAGATCAGTTTGCCATTTATCAAATTTGAACTTAAAACCGTTTTTCTCGCCAAACTCATCTTTTATTCTAAGACCGATGAGATCATGATAAATTATATTGTTTCTTTCCTTTTGACTTGATGGAAAATATCTATCATTTACGTTAGCAATGATCACTATGGGATATTCAAGACCTTTTGCACCATGTATCGTTTGAATAGTAACCGCATTATCAGAAAGGTTAATGTCCACTTCATAAGTCTCTTCGGCGGATATATTTTCTTCAATGAAATTGATCAGTTCTGGAATGGATATAAGCATATTATCAAAAAGAGATTGGATATTAACGACTACTGCATTAGCGTAACTTCCCGTTAGATTGTGAAATTTCATTATTTTTCCGACCAAAGAGACAATATCCTTTTCCTCTTTTCTAAGTTCCTCTATAAAATTAACGAGATAATCTGGATATTGACCCTCATTAACAATTTGGTTAATTTGAGGATAATTGTATCCTTCTTTTTCAAGTATTGTTATCCATCCACGACGGTTGTTAGAATTTACTATAAGCCTTAGCCATGCCAAAACTAACAATGCTGGTTCAGTTTTAAATAGCTCTATGCCGCCGTCGTAGTTTGCAGGGATGCCAAGCCTTATAGCCTGATCCTGCAATTCCAGCCCAAACGCTCTGTCCCTACATAAAACAGCTATATCTTTATATTTTGGCTTCCTTAATTCATAGACGTCATCTTTTATTTCCTTAATGAGATAATCATCGTTGTTGACTATCTCTTGAATTTTCGCCAAAACTATCCTTTGTTCATCATCTCTGTCTTTGCCAAGCAAAAACTCAATATTTGTCCTATCATCAAGGTCAAACGCAGATTTGAGATGTGTTATTTTTTCTGATATATTTTCATCTATATAATCATCTTTCGTTGCAGGTATCGTCAATGATTTTTCCGAAAAATCCAAAATCTTTTGCGAACTTCTGTAATTAATATCAAATTCGCGGTGGATCGCTTTAATATCATAAGTTATCCGTTCATAATCGTTATTTAACATTTGTTTATAAGTTATCAGCTTTTCATCAAAATTAATGATGTTATCAATAGTGGCATTCCTAAAAGCGTATATGCCCTGTTTCCAATCGCCGACAGCACAGAGATTGCTTGTCTTCATTAGCATAAGCACCATCATAAATTGAATTTCGTTTGTGTCTTGAAATTCATCAACCATAACGTAGTCAAAAGATTTTTTTCGTCTCAATTCATGATTATAATATAGCAAGATGAAAGCGAACATTATCATAAAATCAAAGTTTATCCGATTCATCTTAACGCAATGTTCTATATAGTGGAAATATACATCATGGACAAAGTGTGTTAATAAAGTGCGGTCATCATTAAAGGCTAATTCCAATGCTTCTTCGGGGATTTGAACATCATTGAAAAGATCAATATTCGGTGAATTGAGATAATGTCCCTCTTTGAATCTGGTAACAAATGACTTTTTCAGCTTGGAATCGGTTATCGTTTTCTTCCCTATTATAGGCTTATTAAGCACATCAAACTTTTTCTTTCTATAAAGTTCAAGATTGCCATAAAGAAGCTCTTCTCCATTATTAAACCAGCCTTGTCTTGATGGAAAAATGCCCTTACAGCAAAGTTTTTTTATTAAATCAAGTATGTCGTCACTTTTGATAACTTTATATATATCTATGTATTGAGGATTTTTTTCTCTGAAATTGTTGAAGAATCTTCGGAAGAACTGTTTCTCATAAATTTCTCTTTCCATAACAGCGGGATTTTGGATAACGCCGTCAATGCCCAAGAATTTTGGAGATTCTAATCCCTCGGTCTTTATCAATCTGTTGCAAAATGAATGGAATGTGCTTATTGGTGCATTTTTAAGTCTATTGATATTATATCTATTACCACATTCTTTGATTATCTTGTTACGCATATTTTCGGCAGCGTTTTCGGTAAATGTGAGCAATAAAATCCTGTTGGGGTCGCCAACAACGTCAAGAATTTTTTCATATCGTTTAGTGATCGCGGTTGTCTTGCCAGTTCCCGCTCCTGCGTCAACGACGTATATCCCATCAATGCTGTTGACAACGTCTAATTGTTTTTCGTTTAGCTCTTTTGTGAGAGTGTTTATTTTAAGATCAATTTGTGTCATAAGTAGTATTTGATTGAATTAATTAGAAGTCTCCCTTTGGAAAAGAAAAAAGCACAAAAAGTCACCCCTTGAAAAAGAAAAAAGCACAAAAAGTCTCCCTTTAGAAAAGGGAGATTTAGAGGGATTTTGTAACTGATCATTAGTTTTGATTCATTTAATATCTATCTCAATATCAGCATCGGCAGAATCATTTTTTATTGCACCAA
>DTPJ01000067.1 GCA_011334435.1 Candidatus Poribacteria bacterium
AGCGATAGGCTTCTCGCATAAAACGCCCTTTACACCTGCATTACAGGCGTCTATTGTGATATTAGCGTGTGATCCGTGCCAAGTGCAAACGCTTACAATATCGGGCTTTTCTTTTTCAAGCATGACCCTATGATCAGTATAACGTGAGCTTTGGGGTATATTAAATTCATCGCCGAATTTAGCGATCGCTTCTTCCCTAATGTCCGAACAGCATACAACTTCAGTGTCTTTGTCTTGCTGATAAGCTTGAGCATGAACACGTGCTATTCCTCCGCACCCTATGATCCCAACTTTATAATTAGCCATGATAGCCTCCTAAAATTATAGGACAAAACAGACATTTGCCCTTACAAGATGACGCTAATTCTTAATTTCTCTTTATTTTTGATTTAATGTCTCCCCACGTAACTGCCATCTTAGCATCAGGTTCAACTGCCAGTTTGAATTGCTCCATTGTCCCCTTAACCTGAGCTTCTGATAAGGCATGGTTATAGATTTGAATTTCATCAAGGACACCGACCAGTTGACGACCACAGCAGTCATTGGCGAATTTCAATGGGGCGTCCTTAGTTGTGTTCATTTTGCCGTTCTGTTTAAGGCTTCCAGAGAGTTTACCGTCTATATAAACTCTTATCTCTGATCCATCATAAGTCCCTGCTAAATGATGCCATTCGCCAAAATTCACGGTATCTGCTGATTTTGCCATAGGCCATTGAGCGCCGAAACTCACATAAAAACGGACTTCATATTTCTTTGCATCTACTTTTGTAGGATGAAAGACAAATGACCCAGTCGGAAGATCATGTCCTTTGCCAGGGATACCTATGTGATCGTTTGGCAGATTTTCAATATTTGCCCAAAGCGAAATGGTAATTTTATCGCCGAAGTCATATTCGGGACGATCAGGGATTTCCAAGCTGTTTCCGACATTGAACCGCAGTCCTTTTCCGTATTTTCCAGTATCCAGTTTACAGCCTTTAATTATACCATCATATCCTTTTCCAGAGCTATCTTTTGCTACATCCTCCTTAGCCTGTTCAAAATTCCAAAATCCGACAAGCTCAGCAAAAGAATTATAAGAGCTAACAAAAATAAAGCCCATTGAGAAAACAAATGATAAAATAATTAGAGAAATTGACCTCATTTTTACGTTCTCCTTTGTAATACCTTTTAGAAAAACTCAATAATGACCTCCTTTTCTGACGCATAATAATAAAAAAATGTCCAACAACAATATTATATCATTACATTGTTACTGGATCAAATATAGACTACAAAAAACAAATCGTTACGATTAATAATTCTGATCATTCAGTTTTACCTTGGTTCAATAGGTATCATCGTAATAGCTTCATTAGGACATATCTCAACACAAAGACCGCAACCATCGCAGTTATTCTCGTTGATATAATATCTTTCACCGATAAGATCAACACCTGAGTATATGCAGACCTTATAACATCTATCACATCCGACACCACAACCACAGGCAAGACATCTCTTGGCTTCACGGATAGCGTCTTCCTCAGAAAGCGTTTGTTCAACACCATCAATTTTAGTTATGTTAACTCTTGGCGATTCTGGTTCTTCTATTGTTCTGACAAGCACTGATCTTTTATTTACTGGAATTAGATCAGGCATAGTTTCAAAAGGCAAATTTTTCAGATAACGATCTATACATAAGGCACTTTTTTTGCCGTCAGCAACCGCATTTATAATTGTCCGATTTGACTTATGAGTTGCATCACCTGCGGAAAAAACGCCATCAATACTTGTCAAAAAAGATTTTTCATCAACTGCTATTGTCCCCTGTTCGGTCATTTTTAGACCGTCTAACTCAAAATTCCTCCCAAGACAAAGCAAGACCGCATTAAATCCAGACTTTTTCAGATCATCTAAACTGAAATCCTTGCCCAACGCTGAACCAAATTCAATTTTCACTCCGATACTCTGAATATAAGCGATCTCACGATCAAGCATGGAAATAGGGAACTTAACATCAGATATAGAGCGTATCGCACCACCAGCAAATTTAGAAGCCTCAAAAACGGTTACTGAATGCCCTAATTTTGCAAGATCATGACCTGCGGTAAGACCAGCAGGACCCGATCCGATGATCGCTACTTTATACTCAGTAGTATTAGCTATTGGAGCATCGTTTCCTATTATCTCAATATTATTTTTATCTGCCCACTCTAAAACAAACCGTTTCAATGCCCTTATAGCGATAGGCTGATCTATCAACTTTCTTGTGCATTCCGCTTCGCATCTATGATGACACACATACCCACAGATTGATTGAAATGGATTTTTTGAGCGAATAGCCGATAACGCATCAGTGAACTTGCCCTGTGCGATAAGCCGAACATAAGCCTCTGCTGGGACATTAGCAGGACATGCGGAGACGCAAGGTGCGACATGATTTTCATAGTCTATGTGAGCGATAGCTTTCTTTCGCCTGTCTATTTCATGAGTGCCGAGAACCTTTACTGCAACTTTGCCCCTGAAATCATCAACAGTTTTATAACCCTTACGATCCATATACTCAGAAAGACCTTTATGCAAGTCTGCGATGATCTCATATCCATTGATTATAACAGCGGTGCAAACTTGGACAGTGTTAGCACCTGCAAGAATATATTTGACAACATCTCGCCAATCACAAACCCCACCTGAACCAGAGATGTCAACGTTTGACTTTGGACGTATTTCGCTTATCCATCTTAACGGATATTGTATTGCCCAAGGACCACCATGTCCCGCATATCCGCCGTGCATAATAGGTTTTTCTTCCTCAATATCAATTTCAAGTGCTGTCATTCGGTTGAATATCGTCACCGCATCAACGCCAATATTTTCAAGCTCTTTGACTACGCCGATAGGAGAGGTCAGCATAGGACTGATCTTTGCTATTATTGGAATTGAAACCGCTTCACGGACAAGCTGAACTGAGTTGAATATTGTCTCCTCAACTGCTTTTCCTCTAAAAGTTATTGAACCATGCGGACAGGAAGTGTTAAGCTCTATCGCATCTGCCCCTGCGGATTCCAATATCTTTGCACTTTCTACCCAACCTTGATCTGTTGTGCAGTTTATACTTGGTATTATCTTTATGTCCAGTTTTGACTTGGCTTTGGTCACCTCTTGGGCATAGCGATAAATGTCCCATTCACTCGCTTGTTCATAGGAAAAAAGCGTCCAAGTCTTATTTTTTCCAAGATCATGTTTTATGATCTTAAATCTTGGCGTTGGCGATCTCCTTGATATTACCTCTTCAAAATACGATTTCATCACAACCGCACTAGCGCCATACTGTTGACATTTTTCCATTCTCTCAACAGTTTCTGTTATCCCAGCAGAGGCGATAATAATTGGCGATTTTAATATCATTCCAGCAAATTTTGTCGTTAAGTCTGCCACAAAATTTCTCCTTATAATCAATCTAGCTTTCTCATAAATTAGAAAACATAAAAAAACGATAAATAAAAAGATTGAAAAATTACATCCCCCCTCATATTATTATTTATTCCATTATTTATATCATACGATACAAAGGAGAGATGCAAATGTTACCTAATCTTCGTTCACATAAGGGATATATTGAGTTCGTTCAAAAAAACCTTATGGATAAGAGTATTTCTAAAGCTCATGAAAATGTCTTTGATAAACTCAAACTGATTGACCTCACTCCTATTAGATTGATTACCTTGAATCTATACTCACCAAAATCCGGTAGACCTGCATTTGCTCACGAAGACATTACATATATATCGCTATAACTCTCTGTGGTGTCATTTAAGCACTGAATAATCAATGAACTGAATAATCAGTGATCAGTAACTAACAATTAGTATTTAGTATTATTAAATAATACAGAAGCTAATCTATCTAACTTCTCAACACCTCTAATGTCCGACTCAAAAAGTGGTATAACGCCTCTAATTGTTCCTTTGAATGATTCTTCTATCTCCTTCATATACTCTTGTTGCATAGCGATACGGTTATTAATAAACTCAATATCCTTTTGACCTTCTGATTTTTGTATTACACCATTGACAATCACACCGCCAACGGGAATGCCAAATTCTATGAACCACATACGAAATCGCTTGATAACGGCGATAGGCAATGCTTCTGGCAATGTGACGAAGAAAAAAGCACATTTTTCTGCATCAGTCAAAAGTTTCCTTGCGTTTTCCATTCGTTCCCTGAAAGATAAAAGATAATCCATAAGAGGGTCTTTCTCCTTCTTTTTGCTATAAGAAAGCAATTCCCTCAATGAACTGGCTTCTTCCCTACTTTTGAGCATCTTATTGACCCATAGAGAATATACCTTTGACATTCCTAAAAGCCTTCTTGCATTTGCAGTTGGTGCAGTATCAAAGACATACATGTCATATTCGTCTTGGAACATGAGATCGATCATATTTTCAAACATCGCTGACTCCTCAAATGCAGGATTCATAGTGGCTGACTCAACAAAATCATCGGCTTTCGTTGGAATATCAGCG
Source organism: Candidatus Poribacteria bacterium (assembly GCA_011334435.1). Classification (GTDB taxonomy): domain Bacteria; phylum Poribacteria; class DTPJ01; order DTPJ01; family DTPJ01; genus DTPJ01. The sequence continues at coordinate 4,512 of DTPJ01000067.1, forward strand.
AATTTCAGAAACCAGTTGATCTTCTCTCGGATCTCGTTTTTTGATCTTTCTATTGTCTGTGCAGTGTCAATCTCATAAGCCAATAGATTTTCAACACCTTTGACAGATGTCGGCTTTCCATAGACATTTTGATCAAGAAGCGAGGAAAGGCTATGGACAGGGTTAGTGCTTGTCAACAAGGTTCTTTTGCCCTGTTTTGCATACCATAAGGCAGTAGCCCCAGCCATGACAGTTTTACCAACTCCGCCTTTGCCTCCAAAAAAAACATATTTTAAGTTCGGATGTTCTGATGTAAAAGTTTTCATATTTCACCTTTTGCTTATATATCTTTTAATTCAATGCCTTCACTTAATAATGCTTTTCTTATTCAAAAATTCAAAGTTTATTTGATACTTTTCAACCGCTAAACATCGCATCAGCCATGCGTTTGATCATCGGAAGACCTGTTATGTCACGTTCAAACTCTGGCACCCATGCAAGCACCTCTGAACCGAATTTTTCTTTTATCTGCTGGATTTGATCCTTTTGCATATTCACTCTATTTCGCAAAAATTCAGGAATGTCTTGATTTTCAAGCTCTTGTGGCAAAACCCTATTTACCACATATCCAGATAAAGGCACTTGAAACTTTGCGAATAGCTCACTTGCCTTTTCAGTGTCCAAAATCGCCATCTTTTCTGGTATGAGGACAAAGAAAAAAGCTGTTTTTTTCTTATCAGTTAATATTCCTGATGAAGTTTGAATCCTATGCCTTATGTATTGTAACTCTTTCAGAATAAGGTCTTCCTCGCTTTCCTCTTTTTTACGCATAACCGCTGCTGCTTGATCGTATTGTTTCATCTCCTCACGGAGTTTTGTCACCTTATCTATCCATGCGTCGTATATGCTTGCCATACTGAGATAATATAAGGCATGTCCTAATGGGACGAGATCGTATATATAATAATCATAATCGCCCTTCACTACTATATCAACAACAGCATCAAATATTGCACTTTCTTCCATTGCTGGTTCTGCTGCTGCCGCTTGGATATAATCTTCAATTTCGTCTGGGACTTTCTCTAACCCATACATATCAAGAATCTTTTGCTTTATCTCTTCTTGATAATCTTTGATACGTTTATCTGCGTCTATCTCTTGTGCATAAAGATTTGGCATGATCTCTACTGCACCTTTGCCGAAAATGTCCCTTTGGAATATATCTGACAGAGAAGCCTGCGGGTCTACTGAAAAAACAAGGACTTTATGCCCCTGTTGTGCTAAATAATAAGCTGTTGCTGCGGAGAAAGTAGTTTTTCCAAGTCCACCTTTTCCACCGAACATTATATAACGTCTATCAGGATATTGAGTAAAAATCTTTGCTAATGAAATTTTGACCACCTCCAAATCAATTGGTAAAGATCATAGGACGTATAGATTCCATAACATCATTGACATAAATTGCCTCCATACAAACGGAATTTTTATATTTACATTCTCGTTTATAACAAGGAGAACATTTTATATCCTTTTTCACTATAACATGACCATATCCGTAGGGTCTATGGCGAACAGGGTCAGTAGGTCCAAATAATGCAACTGTCCGAGTCCCAAGTCCTGCTGATATATGCATCGGTCCGCTATCGCAAGTTACGTAAATATCACATCGTTTTATTATTGCCCCTAATTGCCATAGGGTTGTCTTGCCTATAAGATTAATTATATATTCTGATGAGCCTGATAAAAACTCCGTTATCTTTTCGCCAAGTTGAATATCAGATTTGCTTCCAGTAAGTATGATAGTTGCACCATATTGATTATTAAGCATTTCAGCTAACTTGGCAAATCTGTCAATCCGCCACATTTTCGTCTGCCAAGTTGTGGATACATTCAACCCTATTATCAAATCACTTTCTTCTTTATCTTTCAATACCTCATCTGCGAAATTTTCATCTGTTTGTTCAATGCCCCAAAATTCCAACTTATCATCAAGTCCTGTGCCTACAATAGGTGAAATTATATCAAGGTATCTCTCTATTTCGTGGATGTTTCGGCGTCTTTTGATCTTTGTTGTCAAAAAGAATTGATTTCCTATGAGTTTTGTTCCGATGCGATTTGGTATTCCTGACATATAAGCTAAAATTGCACTTTTAACGGAGTTTGGATGAAGTATAATTGCGGTGTCAAAATGCCTTGATTTAAGCTCATTAGCCATTTTACGCATCTCTTGAAAGCCCTTTTGTGTCTTGTTTTTGTCATAAGTTATGATCTCGTCAAGGTATGGATTTCTTGACATCAATTCGCTGACAAGTGGCAATACAAGCATTGTCATCTTGCAATTCGGAAATTTGTTTTTAAGACTACGCAACGCAGGAGTTAATAAGACCATGTCGCCGATCCAGCCACCTGTGTGCATGATCAAAATATTTTCCATAGTTATCATCACAGAATATTACAAAGCTATTGTTTTAAGACGTTGCTGAACAACTTCCCATACTTCATCAACGGTTATAGATTTCATACAAATATTATCTTTACATTTGTCTGTGAATTGCTTACATGGACTACATGGGACGTCTTTCCTGATTATCGCATGCTTTTCACCTATCGGCTGAAATTTAATATAATTTCCAGGACCGAAGAGTGCAACAGTTGTCGTTCCAACTCCTACTGATATGTGCATAGGACCTGTGTCATTGCTTAACATAACATCTACTTTTTCAATCATAGAGGCTAATTGACGTTGTGTGACCTTTTCCTTCATTACGAAAGGCTTATTATCCATATTTTTGACAACTTCATCAACTATATCTGATTCATCAGGTCCACAAAAGACAATAACTTTGGCATTTTCTATATTCATTGCCAGATCGGCGATTTTTGCAAATCTCTCTGGTAGCCAACATCTTGGTCGCCAACCTGCTCCGGGAAATATACCAAGCACTTTATCATTAGAAGTTATTCCGTAAGAGTCAAATATGTTTTTTGCAAAATCTCTGTCTTCGTCAGAAAGATAAATTTTTGGCACACGTTCGGCACTGTCTATTCCAAGAGGTTTTATTAGGTCAAGATTACGATCTACTGAATGCTTGTTGACTTTATCTGGTATTTTGATATTGCATAGAAATCCGAAAGGCTGATGATAGCCAATGCGTGTCTTAATCTTGCCTTTATATGCTAAATATGCTGAGCGGAATTTTCTCTGCATATCTATACTGATGTCAAATTTACGTTCTCTAAGCAGATAGATGATTCGGTGCATCTCTGCTAATCCTTCTTTTCCTTTTGCGGAACGGCGAAATGTTATGATCTCGTTAAATCTTGGGTCTGCGGAAACTATGTTTGCACACTTATCGCTAACAAGCATAGCTATATAAGCATTAGGAAATGATCTCCTGACAGCTTCTACAACTGGCAATGTTAAGACTACGTCACCTAATGAACCAAACCTTATCAATAATATTTTTTCCATAATCATTGCAGATATTCAGTAATGAGTAATCAATGATCAGCATCCAGTTTTATTATCTCAAAAAAAATATATTTTTTCAATGTCATAATAAAATCAAGGGTGACAAAAATTTGTCTAAGCAATTTTCTGTTGACTTCAATAAATGAATATGTTACTATATATTGTGCTAAAGTATTACATTATACACAACATATTGAGGTGATATATATGATATGCCCTTTCTGTAACAGTGAACGGACAAAGGTTGTTGACAAACGCGAGATAAGCTCAGGAACTGTCACAAGAAGGCGCCGGGAGTGCTTAGATTGCAATAAACGTTTCACAACTTATGAGCGCGTAGAGGAACTAGACATTTATGTAATCAAAAAAGACGGAAGGCGCGAACCTTATGACAGGGTTAAGCTTAGAACAGGTATATCAAAGGCTTGCGAAAAAAGGTCAATCAGCCAAGATACGATAAATGAGGTTGTAGATAGGATAGAAAATGAACTCAGACAAATGAGGACTATTGAAATAAAAAGCAATGTAATCGGCGAAAAAGTTATGAAAGAACTCAAAAAGTTAGATAAAGTTGCTTATATAAGGTTTGCATCTGTATATAGGGAATTTACAGATGTAACGGATTTTCAAGAAGAGCTAAGAATTTTATTGAATGAAATTAATAGGGAGGCTAAGATCAATGGGAATTAATGTAGCGAAAAACTATGATGTAAACATAACATCCAAAGTGGAAGCGGAACTAAAAACTATGGATGTGGAACCAAATTTTTCTGAAAATGCCCTTAAAATTTTGGAAAAACGTTATTTGATGAAAGACGACGACGGAAATTTGGTAGAAACACCAAAAGATATGCTTGCCAGAGTTTCCGCTAACATTGCCTATGCAGATTTAAATTATGGTGCTAACTACGAAGAAATGTTGGAATATGCAAAGAAAATATATATCATGATGTCAAACCTTGAGTTTTTGCCGAATTCGCCAGCCTTGCGAGGTGCGGGCAGAGAGACTCAGCAACTTTCTGCATGTTTTGTCTTGCCAATTCAGGACAGCAGAAAATCCATATTTGAGACTTTACGAGATGCTGTTGATATTCAGGCTTTTGGTGGTGGAACAGGCTTCAATTTCTCCAATATCAGAGCTAAAGGCACAAAAGTTGAATCTACTGGCGGGGCTGCATCAGGACCTATTTCCTTTATGCAGATATACGATATGGCAGTCGGAAAAGTTATCGCACAAGGTGGAGTTAGACAAGGTGCTAATATGGGCATTCTTGCATATAATCATCCCGATATACTTGAATTTATAGATGCGAAAGTTGATGGAAAAACTTTATCTAACTTCAATATTTCCGTCGGAGTTAATGAAGAATTTATGGAACTTGCAGAAAAAGGCTTGGAATATGATCTTATTGATCCACATACAAAAAAGGCTATGAAACGAGTTAATGCAAGGGAAGTCCTAGATAAAATTGCCAAAAACGCATGGGCGACAGGTGACCCTGGACTGATATTCCTAGACAGAATAAATCACGCTAACCCTACACCACATATCGGCACGATTGAGTCAACAAATCCCTGCGGAGAGCTTCCACTACTTCCTTATGAATCTTGCAATCTTGGGTCTATCAACTTATCCAAAATGGTCTATGAGAGAAAAGGCAAGTATTTCGTTGATTACGACAAACTGGAAGAGACGGTCAAAAATGGTATTCACTTCTTAGATAATGTTATTGATATGAACAGATACCCACTGGAAAAAATAGAAGAGATGACCAAAGGAAATCGTAAGATCGGGCTTGGTGTCATGGGCTGGGCTGATATGTTAGCAATGATGGGCATTCCTTATGACTCAGAAGATGCTTTGAATCTTGCTGACAAAGTCATGGGGTTCATCAACACGAAGGCAAAATCTGCATCTGTTGAACTTGCAAAGATAAGAGGGACATTCCCGAATTTCAAAGGCTCAATTTATGATACAGGCAAAGACGAGGATAAAGTGCGTAATGCCTCGTGGACGACTATAGCTCCTACTGGAACTTTAAGCACGCTTTCTGATTGCAATGGCGGAATTGAACCATTCTTTATGATAGTTTATAGTAGGGGATCAATATATGACGCAGAGGGAAAACCTACGATCAAAATGCTTGTTGAAAACGAGATTTTTAAGAGGATCGCAATAAAGAGAGGATTTTATAGTGAAGAATTGATGGCAAAGATAGCAGAAACAGGTTCTGTTCAGCATATTGACGAGGTGCCAGACGACGTCAAACGAGTATTTGTAACATCTCACGATATAAGTTATGAATGGCATTTGAGGATGCAATCAGCATTTCAAAAACATGTCACAAATGCGGTCTCAAAAACGATCAATTTCCCAAATAATGCAACTGTTGACGACATAAAAAAGAGTTATCAACTTGCATATAAACTTGGCAATATAAAAGGTATAACGGTCTATAGAGATGGATGTAAGCAAAATCAAGTCCTTAGTGCAGTTGAGACGCCAAAAGAGACTAAACCTTCTGTCACAACAGCAGATGATATAATAGCGAAGCTAAATGCCCCAAGACCTCGTAAGATAGCAGGGACAACTGACAGAATAGAAACCCCTGTTGGCAAACTTTATGTGACTATCAATAAAGCTAATGGCAGGTTATATGAGATATTCTTAAATATTGGGAAGGCTGGTGCTGATATAACTGCTGACGCAGAAGGTTATGGCAGACTGCTATCAATGTTAGTAAAAATTGGGGTGCCACTTGAGCTGATCGTTGAGCAATTAAGAGGGATCGGCGGAAGCGGATCGATCGGTTTCGGCAAAGAAAGAGTTAGATCATTGCCCGATGGTATTGCAAGGGTGCTTGAGATGTATCTTGAAGATAATCCAGAAGAATCTGTTCCCAGTCTAAACGGTAGCAGCAGTGAGCCAAAAATCTCTGGAAATCTATGTCCAGAATGTGGTAATATACTTGTGTTTGAAGAAGGTTGCACTAAATGCAGAAATTGCGGATATTCAAGATGTTAATTGGCAAAGATTAAACTTGATGATTGGATATAAGTTATGAGATTTTTCGCTTCGCTCAAAATGACATATTAAGAAATGGTATAATAAGCTGTCCGAACTCATATCTTAAACTTATCAAAGAAGCTTTCGCTATGAATTACAATATATTGATCGTTGATGATGAAATTGGAATTTTGGAATCGTTGTCTGGTATCCTTCAAGATGAAGGATATAGCACTATCACTGCGAGTAATGGAAACGAAGCCATTAAAAACTTTCAAGATAACGATATTAATCTTGTGCTTCTTGATGTCCAACTTCCAGATATTAATGGAGTAGAGGTCCTGCGCAAGATTAAAGAAATAGAGCCAGACATTCCAGTAATTATGATCTCGGGCAAAGCGACAATACGAATAGCTGTTGATTCTACCAAATTAGGTGCTTATGATTTTATTGAGAAACCATTTTCTCCCGAAGAGAAGATTGACAAGATGTTATTGACCATCAAACAGGCAATTGAACGTCAACAGCTTGAACAAGAAAATAGGGCATTCCGCAGTCGTGAGAATAAAAAATGGACAATGGTTGGTCAAAGTCCACCTGCATTAAGGCTTTATGAGCAGATAAGCAAGGCAGCACCAAGCAAAGGACGTGTTTTGATAACAGGAGAGAATGGAACAGGAAAAGAGCTTGTCGCAAGAGCTATCCATCAACAAAGCCCTCGTTCGTCTGCCCGCTTTGTAGAGGTAAACTGTGCTGCGATCCCACAAGACTTAATAGAAAGTGAGATGTTCGGACATGAAAAAGGCTCATTCACTGGTGCAGGCTCAAGACAGATAGGAAAATTTGAGCTTGCAAATGGCGGAACGCTTTTCTTAGACGAGATAGGCGATATGAGCCTTTCTGCACAATCAAAAGTCCTCAGAGCCATTGAGGAGGGAGAAATACAACGTATCGGCGGAACACGGACTATAAAACTTGACGTCCGTATTATCTCAGCTACCAATAAATCCCTTGAAAAAGAGATAGAAAAGGGCAACTTCCGTCAAGACCTTTATTATAGGCTTAATGTTATCCCCATACATGTCCCGCCTTTACGAGAGAGAAAAGAGGATATCCCTTTATTAGTCAAGCATTTTATGGAGCAGTTTTGCAGTGAGAACGGCAAGCCGATGAAAAAAATATCGCCGATTGCGTTAAATTTGCTAATGGATTATAATTGGCCCGGTAATATAAGAGAACTCAGGAATATTGTTGAACGTCTGATAATATTAGTTGATGCAGATACCATAGAATATTCCCATGTCCTTTCTGCTTTACATGTTAAATATATAAATAATATGGATTATGGCGAAAAGTCATTGAAAGAAATGCTTGATGAATACGAAAAGAAAATTCTTATCGCTGAATTAGATGCCAATGGGGGAAATGTAAGCCAAACAGCGAAAAAGCTAAAGATAGACCGAGCTAATCTACATAGAAAACTCCGTTCCTACGGTATATTAAAGGCAGATAGTGATTCTTATACTGCTGATAAGGAATGATAAAAAATGCTTGGAAAAGGCTATGTTTATATGATTATAACCTTGTTAATGACAACTATGATAGGAGAATCAAGTATGGCTGAACGAATAAAAATCACTGTTGGTGCAGAAAAGGGAGATATTGTCGGTTCTGATAATAGAGCTTTACAGTCCGCAGTTGACTATGTCGCTGGATTAGGCGGAGGAACTGTTAATATTGGTGCTGGCATATATCTTATGAAAGACTCATTACACCTTCGCAGTAACGTTACATTGATAGGGCAAGGCGAGAAGACGATCCTTCGCAAATCTGACGGATTCAGGTCTGTCCTTGCAACAGATGGCGATTATGGTCAAGAAGAGATAACTCCCGCTGATCCTTCTGGATTTGAGATCGGAATAGGGGTAACTATCGCAGACAATAGCTCAGGCGGATTTCATACAACCGTCGCAACTATAATAGCCCAAGATGGCGATAATTTCGTTATAAATAAACCTCTAAACGCTGACTGTATGGTTGCACGTGGTGCTTATGTTCAAAACACTTTTCCGATCATAAGCGGATATTATATAGAAAATTCACGCATTGAAAATATAGTAATAGAAGGAAATAAAGATAAGAATGAATATCTAAATGGTTGTAGAGGGGCAGGAATTTTCCTTTACCGTGCAAAAAATATATTGATGAAATCCTGTATTATCCGTGAATATAACGGAGATGGAATAAGCTTTCAACAAAGCAATGATATTGTTGTTGAGAATTGTATTTCATATAATAATTCAAGTCTTGGATTTCACCCCGGCAGTGGTTCACAGAGACCGATAATAAGAAATTGTTACTCATATAATAACGGAAGCGATGGGTTATTCCTATGTTGGAGAGTAAAAAACGGTTTGTTTGAAGGGAATGAAATTCGCAATAATGGTCAATTCGGCATATCAATCGG
>DTPJ01000182.1 GCA_011334435.1 Candidatus Poribacteria bacterium
CTCTAAATCTCCCTTGTATAATATGTATTGAATAAATAATCAAAACCCGCTATCATCTATATGATGATTGGGATTATTCAAGTTCTCCCTGCAGCTTAGTCTGCTTGATAAAGTGTGTTTCCCCACTTTCCAAAGGGAGACTTTAATGATCTTTTTCAAAGTGAGACTTTTATGGCTTCCCTCTTTGAAAAAATGGCTTTTAGTTTCCCCCTTTGAAAAAGGCATCTTCTTTATTTTCCCCCTTTGAAAAAGGGGGATAAAGGGGGATTTTAAGATTTTCTCTTCCTAATAAAAGTAAATTTGATTGGCTAACAACATTTTTTAACTCAGAATTGTCCAAACTTTAGTAAAATTACAATGGAGGTATTTTATGGCGGAGATAAGTTTATTGATAACAGTTTTAAGCTGTTTTACTGTTTCTGATCTCAAAGAGATAACACCGAAAGAAATTGATGATCTACTTGCTAATCCCGGTATGGGTTGGCAGACTTTCCATCGCTTCGCTGACGAAGATAAGGCTTTGCAAGGATTGCCTAGCACATCAGCATATTTTCGTTTTTATTGGAGCGAAATTGAGCCAATAGAAGGACAGATAGATTTCGCAAAATTAGATCAACTTTTAGAGAGAGCGAGAAAATCTGGTCAAAAATTAGCCTTTCGTATAATGTGTGCTGGAACTGATAATAAGTATATGTATGTCCCGCAATGGTTGAAGGATAAGGGTTGTCCAGGATTTGAATATAAATATCAAGATAGCGGTCCAGTCCATTGGGTGCCAGATATGGATCATCAGATATTCAAAGAGGCACATTTTCGCATGATCCAAGAGCTTGGCAAAAGATATGATGGTCACTCTGACGTTGATCTGTTGGACATCGGCTCTGTCGGTCTATGGGGAGAATGGCACATGAGCGGAACAGGAGTAGAAATGCCATCTCTTGAAACTCGCCTTGCCATAATTGAGGAATGGTGCAAGGCATTTCCAAAAACTCCAAAGGTCATGCTTATCGGCGATGAAAATGGTATGATCCATGCAACTAAAAAAGGCTGTGGTTGGCGTGCAGATTGTCTTGGCGATATGGGAGGATTTTCAAAGACATGGAATCACATGGATTGCTTCTATCCTCAACAGATCGCAAAAACTAATTCCCAAGACGTGTGGAAATCAGCACCAGTTGCTTTTGAAAGCTGTTGGGACATGCGAAAATGGAAGCAAGAGGGATGGGATATTCGCTATATATACGATTATGGACTTGGTTATCATGTCAGTTATATGAATAATAAATCAGCACCAATCCCAGATGGCACTATGCAGGAAGTTGAGAGATTTTTGCGAAAGATCGGTTATCGCATTGTTTTAAGACAGCTTAAACACAACAAAACAGTAAAAGAAGGCTCAGCTCTTTCAATTTCTATGATATGGGAAAACGTCGGAGTTGCACCACCTTATAGGGATTATATGTTGGCGTTTCGTCTTAGCAACGATAAAATATCCCATATAATAGTAGATGATACATCAATTAAGGGTTGGTTGCCGGGGAAGATTGAGATCAATAAATCCATAAAATTACCCAATAATATTAAAGCTGGGAGTTATGATCTATCCATCGGCATTGTTGACAGAAATACCGAAAAACCCGTTATCCGTTTAGCCATAGAAGGACGCGCTGACGATGGCTGGTATCCGATCAGCAGTTTTGATGTTGTGAGCGAATAGATAAGAATCAAAATAGGGAATTTGCATAAAAACTTGACAATCTCTCTCTTGATGCTTGAAACCAGTAACCTCTTTAATATTGTTAATTTTCTGTAAACTCTATTATAACTACTCTCGTTGAATATGAGCGATTAACAAATAACAAGGGATTGTTGTTGATGATGGACGATGAGACACTCGTAAACCGCATAAAAGAAGGTGATATGTCTGCATTTGAGGAGATAATGAACAAATACAGCAGGCAGATCTATCTATTAGCTCTTAAAATGACTGGAAGCCATGAGGATGCTGAGGATATATCACAGGAAGTGTTTGCCAGAGTTTTTAAGGCAGTGCCAACATGGAAGCCGAAAGCCAGTTTTTATACATGGTTAAGAACAGTTACAATGAATCTCTGCATAGATTATCATAGATCAAAAGTTCGTCATCAGACTCAATCGCTTGATGATAAAGATAGCCCTATAGCAAATATAACAACTGATCCATCACAAAGCCCTTTGTATAACGCTCAAGCTGACGAGTTGAGACGGCGTGTCCTCAAAGCAACTGAGGAACTCTCCCCTCAACAACGAAAAGTTTTTATGTTATGTCATTATGGCGGTTTGTCTCGTGAAGAAGCAGCTCAAATAATGAACTGTGCTATAGGGACAATAAAAGCCCATCTTTCAAGGGCTACCGCTAAAATGCGAGATTTACTCAAAGATTTTATAGAATAATAAAAATTTTTTAACCCTTTGGGGGTGTTAAACATGAAGCAATGTTATAAGATAAGAAATCTTTTTGGCTCTTATTTATACAATACTATTACGCCGGAAGAACGGATTGAGGTAGAAAATCATCTGCAAACCTGTCAGAAGTGTTCAGAAGACCTAAAAACTCGCCGTATAGCTCTGGATAAAGTTGGAGTATATATGGTTGATTCCAAAGACATTGATCAGGAACGGTTTATGTGGAACGTCTATAGAAAGATAGCAGAAGATGCAATAAGGCAGAAAAAAAGACAAGTTACTATCCGTAAGTTTGTATTACAGCCAGCCATTGCGACTCTTGCAATTGCTCTTATAGTGACTTTTGGAGTGGCAAAATTCCGATTAAATAATATCCCTGAATCACCTATTCCGACAGCATCTATCCAAAATCAAGGCGAAACAAAAAAAGCGACTGAACAGATTGTCAAAGCAAAACCGATGATCACGGAGAAAATTAGGCGGAAATCAACCGTTGTTTCTAAAAGCGAGACTAAGAAGCAAAAACCTGCAATAATTCAGCCGAAACCCGATGTTTTAACCGCTAAGTCTGAATTATCAAATTCGCGGGATTGGCTTATGGATGCGGACTTTACATATTTTTCACTTGGCGATTCAAGACGTGCATTGTCAAAATACGATATGATCATAAATCGCTATCCTAACACAGAAGCAGCTATAGAAGCTCAAAAGAGGATCAACACTATAATCTCTTCTGAATACAGCACGGAAAATGAAAACTCAAGTAATATAGAACTGATAAAAACTGGAATATAAATTTAAGAGTGAACGGGAAAATGAATTTTGGCAAAATTTTTTATATAGTAATTCAAATTATCGCTTTTATACCCCTGCTATTGCCAGAATATACAATAGCAGACAATGACGAAGGGCTATGGCCTGATATTTCTGAATTCATAAGTTCAAGAAATTACAAAGGTGCTATTGATAAACTAAATGATTATTTAAAATCAGCAGATCAGCCTGAACATAAAGCGTTAATTTATTATCAAATAGGTTCTATCTATTATGAATATATCCACGATTATAACCAAGCGATATTATCATTTCAAAAGGTCTTGTATATTAAGCAATCCGTAGAAAATCCTTCCGAAGAGCTTCAAGGTTATACTGCTGTTAGCCAAACACTTATTGCGGATTCCTATCGTCGTCTTGGGAATTATGATAAAGCGATAGATGAATATAGGAATATAGCTAAACAATACTCTGGGACAAGATATTCCAAAACAGCAGAATCCAATATCAGGGGGATATTAAACGCACTTAAAGAAATTGAATTCTACAATAGAATAATCGCAAATCAGCCGAGTTCAGATATATCTGCGAGAATTCAATTTGAGATAGCAGAGCTTTTTTCGCCACAAAATTTGAATAACCCTGAGCAAGCCATCAAGGAATATATGAAAGTGGTAGAAAAATATCCTGATAACCCAAAATCCGTTGAAGCCCAATTAAAAATAGCAGATATATATAGATATGTCCTTCATTCGCCAGAGGATGCAATATCAGCTTATCAGCAAATATTAGATCGCCATTATGTGACAGATAAGATGAGTGCAGAAGCAATGTTTCAAATTGGGATGATCTATTACAACGATTTACGTCAATATTCTAAGGCTAGCGAGATATTTACGAGATTTCTCAGAGAATATCCAATATACTGGAAGTTTCCCGCAGGCGTATATTGGCAAGCGATGTGCTATGAGCAACTAAAAGATTATGACAGTGCGATAGAATCCTTTGAGCTATTTATTCAAATATACCCAGAGGGCGAATCTCGGCTATTGGCAGACATTGGAAGGCTTGGTGAAAAAGATTTAGAAGGTATTATAAGCAAAAAAATAGAGGAACTTAAAAAACTCGCGCCCAAAGCCAAATGGGAACGGGCGGAAATATTCAACGCATCAGGAAATTATCGCTCAGCATTAAACATTTATCGCGAGATAATGGCAAAATATCCTGACAGCGAATACGCCAAAGACGCATATATTAAAGCTAAAAATATGGAGATATTAACAGAATTGCAGATGTGTCAAGAGATCGCCAAAAGCAAATCACAAGATGCACCACAAGCCCAATACAAAACGGGGGAAATATACGAAACTGTCTTACAAGATTATCCAAGAGCGTTAAAAGAATACGAAACAGTAGTCACGGAATATCCAAACACCTATTGGTCTGCGGAAGCGTTGTATAGAATGGGAAGCATATATTCTGGGAATATTCCGTCACGGTCAAAGTCCGATAGAAATATTAGAAAAACAGTAAAACTTGACTATACAAAGGCTATTGAAAAATATACTCAACTGACAAGGCAATATCCAAATATGTATAGGTCAGCAGAAGCTCATTATCAAATGGGCGAAATATACAGGGTATATCTCAAAGATTATACAAAAGCCCTTGATGAATATGACAAGGTCATCAAAAATTATCCTAAAATAACATACCAAGAAAGAGAAGGATTTAAAGATAGCCTTGCTGATCAGGCACTTTTTAAGATCGGGAAAGTATATTATGAAAATGTAAAAGATAGAGTTAAAGCCCTTGATATTTTCAGTAGATTTGTAAATGATTCGCCTGATTCCTGCCGAAAAGCTGCTGTGTATTCGTATATATCAGCTATCCAAGAAGAGCAAAAAGATTATGACTCGGCGATAAATACAATTGAAAAGATTATAGATATGATAGTTGAGGGAAATGTCCAGAGTTTATATTTTGTTAGGGATTCTGCTTATGGAATTAAAATTGCTGATGGTGAGATAACCAGTTTGGAGGTGCAGAGGGAGATAATAAAAAGACTTAGACAAAAAATTATGCAACTTCAACAAAAGATCGCTCAGTTACCACCAGAATATAAAAGGGACAGCAATCAATAATCAAAAATAATGGAGGATGTTATGACCCGTATATTAAGTTTGTCGGTTATGCTTTTAATATTATTTTCGCTAATAGGTTGTGCTGACAGAGAAGAAGATACTACTGCCATTGGTTCTACTCCAAAAGCGGATTCTGCATTAAAGGAAGCGGAAAAAAATCTTAAAGAAGTTGGCGTTATTGTCTCTTTTAATGATCTTGGAGAATTGGCTCATCCAGAAAACTTATTGCCAAAACCAGAGGATATAGCAAGTCAAGAAAAACAAAAAAAGATCGCAAATGCTATCACTCAGTTAAATATCGTTATATCCGAGATTGAGCAAGAGGCAAAAATGGCTCCACCGATAGGCTCAGTTAGTGATCGTGGCATCGTGCATTTTTATCTCGGTCTTGCATATCTTCTTGATGCCATATCAAGATTGTTGCTATCAGATGACCCAAAAACGACCTTTATAATAGAATACAACCCTAATGCTAACTCAGGCGAATGGTTCACTTATGGCATTTCTAATGAGGTAAAGGCTAAACTTGACTCAACAAAAAATCCGCTTGAATATCCGACAGCCTTTACAGAAAAAGAACGTCAGGCAATAATAGATGCATTAGACCTTATAAGTAATGCAGTTGTTAAACCTAAGTTACAAAATATAAAGCCTCAGTCATCTACGGTAGATGGTCCGCCATACCTTCATTCTGCTATGTGGCATTTCAAGAAATCTGTCGGATTGTTAAGTGATTATAATGCGGAACTTAGAGATGCACTTAAAGATTTTAATGATCAAATAGATAAATTTGAGTTAATAATAAAACAGAACGCAGAATCATGGGGATTTAGCTACACAAGTTCACAGGAAGGATAGGGCAGATATAATGAAAATTCTATATAAATCATTTTTGATTATAATTTTATTTGGCATTTTGATTTGCACAAGGATTAGCTTTGCAGATTCTGATAAAATATGGGAGGTTCCATATAGGGGCATTAGAGCAATGGGGATGGGAAATGCCTTTGATGCAATATCTGATGATAATGATTCTGTCTATTATAATCCAGCGGGAATGGCATCTGTTCGCAAGATTAAGGTTTATATTCAACCACTGAGATTGATCCCTACTCAGGATTTTTATAACGAGACAAAAGATATTGATGAGTTAATTGATGATTTAGAGAAAATTAGCGATAGTTCTAATCCATTAGAAGACCCTAAACTGAAAGACGAAAGAATAAGGCTGATAGATAGGTTAGACAGATTGACGAAGGAAAGTATAGCGATAGATGGTGGAGTTCCTATTATGGTTATGATACCATATCATATCAAAGATTTTGGGGCAACGTTAGGAATTTTTGGTCATGGCTGGTCTGTATCACAAGTCAAAGTTGTCAGACGAGGCTTAAATTGGACTGATCCGATAATTAATATGTTAGATGATGCAATATTTTATAGGTTAATGGGAGAGACCGCTTATGGTTTATCTTCCGCAGTCAAGTTTCCGATAATGTTATTGCCTTTAAGCGTGTCTGTTGGGTTAAGCGTTGCAAGAGTTGACAGATGGATGTTGACCGATCAAGATGATCTGATCGGTGTCCAAGAGTTATTGAGTATTAACGGTCCCGATGGCATAAAAGGGACAGAAGATGACTTCAAAAATCGCTATTTTGATCCCGAAGACCCTCTTTCCAGTATGGCTATGGGGTCTGGATTTAATATTAACGCAGGGGTAATGGCTTCTATCGGAGATGATACTGCAAAAGTTGGCTTAACTTTTCGTGATCTCGTCGGCAAAATTAATTATCAAGAGATAAAAGACGAAATTCCAAAAAAACTCGTCGGCATATCAACTTCTATTAACCTCGCTAAGCTACCGAAACCTGATATTCCGATGATTGACGCAATAATATCTGCTAGCATAAATGATATAAACAGCGATGATCCGAAATTAAGAACAGGCTTTGAGTTGACTTGGAGACCTAAAGCGATCGCACTATCAGGAAGGATAGGCAGTAATGATGGATTTTTAACACTTGGAGCAGGATTAAGATTGCTATTTCTTGACCTTAACTATGCCTTTTATGGCGATAAGATTACCAATTGGCATGCGGTATCTTTAAGTTTAGCTTTTTAACAAGGAGTAGGGGAGCTACCCCTTGTTAGGCATTTAACTTGTGTCTTACGGTTTTTTATTTGAGGATTTTTGCTCCGCCATAAACTGCTGATTTAAGTATGGCGTCAACTTTGGCAACTGCGTCTTTTGGTAATGGTGCATACTGTAACGGTTCTGCCAAAGATTGTCCTTCGTGAGTCATCCACCAAAGCATTTTCAGAAGTGCTTCTGCTTTTTCTTTGGTCCTATTGCCGTATTTTTGCTCTTTATAGATAATAAGCCATGTGAACCCTGCTATTGGATAGCCATCTTTTGCAGAAGTGTCTGTAATTGATGCCCTTGTGTCTGCTGGAAGTGCAATTCCCGCTGCTGCGGTTGTTGACTTTATTGTAGGTTCTATAAATACGCCTGATTTATTTTTAATCACACCAACTGGCATTTTATTTTGAATGGCATATATAAGCTCAACATAACCGATTGAACCGGGAAGTTGTTTTACAAGACCTGCAACACCAGGATTTCCTTTTGCACCAAGACCTGTGGGCCAATTTATTGATTTTCCTGTGCCAGGTCCTTTCTTCCAGTCAGCGCTAACTTTACTTAAATAATCAGTAAATATATGTGTCGTTCCACTTCCATCTGAACGATGGACAACCGCTATATTCATATCAGGAAGAGATATATCTGCATTATCCGCTTTGATCTTTGGGTCGTCCCATTTAGTTATCTTTCCAAGAAATATATCTGCTATTGTCTCGGGACTGAATTTGATCTTAGGGTTATTAGGCAGGTTATATGTAAGCACAACTGCACCAAGAGCTGTTGGGATATGCAAAACTTCTGCACCAGCTTGTTTCATCTCTTCATCGCTCATAAAAGCATCTGTTGCGCCGAAATCTACTGTTTTATTGATAAACTGCGTTATACCTGCACCAGAACCGACACCTTGATAATTTACCTTTACACCAGTATTTTTATTATAGGTATCAAACATTTTCGTATAAAGGGGAAGTGGAAAAGTTGCACCTGCGCCAAGTATTTCCATATCTGCGGAAAAGGATACAGAACTAAAAAGACATAACGTTATTGTTATCACCATTATTGCATTGAAAATCTTTCTCATTTTTTATTTCCTCCTAAAAACGGTTAAAATTTAACCTCAACTTGTGCCAATATCTGTGAAGTTGAGTCTTTGTCGGCAGATTGATAACTTGTCTTCTGAATATCAAGCACTGCACGGACATTTTTTACTAAATTATATGTTAATCCAACTAATGTTACATTGTGACTGTCATCTTCAACATCTGTATCTGGGTCCCACGAATCAAATCTTGCTAAAACGCCAAGATTATTCAATGGCGAAGGTAGGAATTTTGCAAACTTCACTTCACCGAAAGCAGAAAAACCACTGCCATTCTTATCTATTACACTTTTGTCTTTAAGGCTTTGATCGGTTGACATATCAAATTCGCCTCCGATGTTAATGAAGTCATAACTAAAGTTCACCATTGCACCAAGCCTGTTTCTGTCAAGAGATTCATCGCCAGAAGCCTTCTTGCCCATATAATAATACGCAGAAATCGCAAGCCCTTTAAGGATAGCGTCACTTGGAAGCGGAGTAATGGTAATTCTTGGACATATATCCTTATATTTGTCATCTTCTGACTTTGAGTATCCTGGACCGTTTAGCACTGCAAGCATAAATTCCCCATAATTCTGAGGTATCTTCACAATAGCAGATGCACCTAAATCCGCTGAACTGAACAGCTTTTCTGCATCAGTAAGCGTCGGTTTTACAAATCTATACCCCCATGCCTTTTCAACTGTTGGGATCCATGGAGTCCCAATCATGCCTAATCTGATCGTTGTCATAGGGATAAGGTCAGCATCAACGTAGATATTCTTCATTCTAACAGTCCAACCATCATAGTAAGATGCAACTGTAACACTTTTGACATCAGTGTTATCTGCTTTTGAGCCATCTTCAGCCTTTATGCTAACAGTCTTAGTGTTTTGATAGACATCCGTTGTGACTTTTATCTTGGCTTTGTCTGCGATATTTGACTCAAATGTAAGATATGTCCTCTCAATGTCAAACTTATTGAATCCTTCTCCTTTGCCGAGATCGTCAACATCATAGATGTAGTTAAGGAATATTATTCCAGATGTTTTAACTACACCTATAGTTGGTTTTGCGGTCTCGCTGGGCTTTGTGTCAGCACTATAAGATGCTGAGATTAGTATAGAGAACAAGAACATTGAACATAAGATCGCAAGCGTTTTTTCATATCTTCCTCCTTCGTTCGGCATTGCGATTTGTAACATATTTGTAATCAAATCGCTTGTTATTATAGTTTCCAATTGTTAATTAATTATTGAGACATTGTTAATTTTGGGTTAATTTTCTGGAATGCAAATTTTTATTATCAATAGTTTATGGTGAGACAAAAATCCTGAAATAACTATATAAAACAAGGGGTAGCTAACCCTTGTCAAAGAAAGGAGGTGACTTTGAATTTTGGAAATTTAGAAATATTGGACTTTGTTATTTACCAAAACTTCCGCTTAAAAGCTTTTTCTTTTGTTCCATATAATAGCAAAAGTTATCCCATGATATATCAGGCGGGAATGTGTGATCAACTGTTGGAATAAATCCACCGCTTTCAACCAAAGGTGCAAGTTCTTTAAGGGCATTATCTATCTCTTTGTGTCCTTTTGTGAGTTCTCGTTTATCAACTCCGCCCCATATTCTCAACTGTTTTCCATATTGAGCTTTAATGCGGTTTGGATCCATGTTAGATGCTCTCTCAAAGGGCCAATGGACATCAACCCCCATATCAAGAAAAAGCGGAATAAGCGGTTCGGTGTTTCCATCACTATCAAGGCTGACATATTTAACACCATGTTTTTTCAGGTGATCTATCGTCCTGCGATAGTGTGGAAAGATGAATTTTTTAAAGCTGGCAGGACTCATTAATGGACCTGATACACAAGCCATATCTTCAAAGAAGTTAAAATAATCAAAATTGACCTCTTTTACTATTGGAGTTGTAACTTCAATAATGAAATCCGCTATAAACTCAAACATTTCCTCGCAAAGCTCAGGCTGATCATAGAAGGCATAAGATAGATTTTCCGTTCCCATCCAAGCCCTTGCTACGCCATAAAATCCCGTGCAGGCATTCGTGCCTAAAATTAAAACATGATCTCGGTTTCGCCAAGCAGGAATTCTGTCGCGCCAATTTTGCGGATAGCGATTTGGATTGGTAGGATCATATCGCTTTTTCATATCCCTCAGATCGTCAATATTTTCAACGGGAAATCGCAAGTATTGATCCATAGATGCCCTTGTTCCCCTTACAGTGCCATCAATTAACGCTTTTGTGACGATACCGTTTCCATGTTGAATTATCTCATATCTATCTGTCCTTTCTATAACTTTCGTCTCAAAACCCGGAATCATGCCCATATGGATAGGGACAAACTCCCTTTTGTCAAAACCTAATGCATCTATGCCAGAAAACCAGTCTCCGTCAATCTGTTCAGGTCTTGCACCCTCACTGATCCAACGTTCGCGGGTTTGACCCCAAATACCAAGTTCCCAATTAGGCACTTGATCTACTGGTTCATATTCCATCACCCTAAGAAATCTCTCTCGTCCAGTCATTTTTACCCCCATTTCATTAGTTTATATGTATCTGCTATTTTATAACATGTGTCCTGCACCCGAAGATGGCATATAGATATTCAACAGAAGGCTTACAATACTGGCTATGCTTCTTGGAATATAATCTCCAAGCACTAATCCTAAAAAGAAGGGAATTCCCTTTCTATAAGTTCCTGCACCACCATGTTTAAGAATGATAAATTTGATAAACCAACTGACCAAAACAGGAAACCAGAAGTAGATCATTCCGCCCCAAGCGGCGCCAGATAAGACATATCCAGATGCATGCAAGGGAAACCAAAGAAACCTGATTCGCATTATATAAAGAAATACGACGAAAGCAAATCCTCCGCCCATAAATCCAATAGCACGAACATTTGTCCCCTGAGGATATTGAAGCCAAGATTGAAGCGGATTAAAGCTCTCCCAACCGAAGTAGCTTAAAGTCCCGCGCATTTGCGTTAAGACACCATACTTATATGATATTTGGAGATATGTCCAAAAAGTCGCTATTGCCCCAATACCTATCCCTAAAGCTAATGCGGTTGTCAACTTTCGGTTGTTCATACCAACCCTATCGCCGATTCTAAGCGATTCAAGCTGATTTGGCATTGGATGTGCCCTATTGCATCTATTAAAGGCATATAGAAAGGTCATAATAGTCAGGTTATTCCCTAAAAGCCTTCTTGAACCGAAAATATCTATCATCATCTGTCTTGGATTAATGCCGATGACCTCGTGATAAGGAGGACCAAGTTCAGCACGCACCCTCCCGATAGCTATGGCAAGAATATAGAATAATGCGAAGAAAGCAAAGATCGCCCATAATGACATCCCCGCAAGATAGCAAAACATCACAACTCCGCCGAAACTTAAAAGAAGCAAAATAAATGCGGTTCTGTAACTCATCGGCTCGTTTGAATCGTCCATTTTAGCTTTTCCAAAAACATGTTTAATAAATGCGACAAAATGCCTTCTTGCCCCCCAAAGTGCTATTATACAGATGCCTATCCATGCACCTGATGCTCGCTCATTGAGATAAAGCGATTGCCAACCGATTATGCTTGCAAAAATCCTTTCAACCCTTGTCAGCCAAAAGAAAAACCAACACGAAAACGAAAGGTCAAGAGGCATGAAATAGCTCAAACCGACAACCGCGAAATTATACGACATCCATGTATAACCTATCGCATTCCAAGGCTTATCGGTGAAAAATTGATCAAGTCTATATCCATAAGGAATTTGCGGAACAGCAGGGAAAAGGTCATGGAAAAGGTTTATTATCCTGATTGACGCAGAAACAGAAAAACCGATCCAAAGTAGCTTTGATCTAAAAAACTTTTTATCAGTTGCCATTGATAAAGGAAGTTGAATAAGAGGATAGCTAAGCTTTTCGTTCTCTGTCCATTGTCTCCTTAAAATTGAGCTGATACATAAAAGCGAGAAGTAAAGGATAAATATAAAGCCAGACCATACTAATATAGGAACTGCCCACGCTTTAATGTGTTCAATTCTATAAAAACTTGACTCACCAGTGAAATAGCCTTTCAAGGCATCTGTTTTTGTGACTGTAAACCATGATGGGATATATTTCCAAAAAAGCTGTTGCCATTCGTTTTCTGGCGATGCAAACCAGAATGGATGAGCCAACGTCCCCATCAAAATAGACATCATAGTATGTCCCGAGATCGTGGAGACCATTATGATCATGACATATATAATAAGAAGTTCTGCTGGTGATAAGCCTAAATTTGCTGAAAATTTCTTGAAAAGAAAGTTAAGGATAAGAAGCACCGTAAGCGAAAATATCGCATTTGAAAACGGATTGACAAACGTGAATACTGAATACCACAATTCGCTTGAGATACCGACCCAATAGGCATTGATAATCACCATGATTAAGCCAATGATTATAGCCCTTTTCCTTATAATATCTATATTTGTTTCTCCTGATTTTTTCATTTATAGTTATTCAATTTTTCTCAAAGTTATTGCTTAATTAAATGCCTCTTAAAAACGCTTAAATCATAGCAAAAGCAAGATGTGTTGTCAATTTCAGAAATATGCTGATTTATATCCTTTAAAAACTGACGGTGAGTCAGGGCAATATGATACTTGACAAATCTCTATTATTGCAATATCATTATGACATAAATTATAGAATTTCATAATATTTAGGAATAGTGAGAGAATATGCTCAAAAGCAA
>DTPJ01000426.1 GCA_011334435.1 Candidatus Poribacteria bacterium
AGCAACATATTTTGCAGTACCAAAAGGTGTTACAACAGTAACAGCGCCAGGAACAACAGTAACAACAACAAAAACAGTGACAACAACAGTCACAGGAACACCAACCACAACACCACCAACAACTACATCAACCACAACTACAACAACATCGCCATCTGGGAAACCTGTTAAAATAGGATGTGTTACACCCCTAACCGGCCCTCTTGGATCTGGTGGGCGAACTATCACTAAAGCATTTACCATGGCAGTAGAAGACTGGAATAATACGGTTTTAGGGCGACCAATTGATTTTATAGTTGCGGCGGCGGAGACCGATGAGCAACTGATAAGTGAAGCAGAACGACTTATCACAGAAGTAGGTTGTAAAATTTTTGTTACAGGCTATGGTTCACATGTTTCCGAAGTTACGGAGGGTGTTTTTGAAAAATATCAAGTGCTTTGTATTGATTGGGGTGCCTGGAGTGATGTACTTAGAGAAAAAGGATATAAATGGACTTTTTTCCTTGCCCCTATGTGTGTCGGTCAGTACGTTCCCGATATGGCGGATAAATTAGTAAACGTATTTGCACCTGCTTTGGGAAAAGATCCAAAAGAGCTGAGGGTTGCTATAATGTGCACTGACCTTTACCCATACGTTGGTACTGGTATAAAGAACCGCCTTGATAGTTTAGGTCTCTCGAATATATTGGTTGATTATATCACATTTACGGAACCCGTAAAAGATTTTACTGAAATAATCGAAAGGTTAAAGGAGAAGAAAGTAGATATTTTCATTCCAGTCGTGAGTGGTGCAGAAAGTGCTGCTTTACTCGTACGTCAGTCTAAGCAATTAGGGTTTAAACCACCCGTATTCTATGCCGCAGGCTTAGCATTTGAGCATCCAGACCTGCCAAAATTGTTATCAGATGCTCCAGAATTACTTCAGGGTATTTTCACACATTCATTCTTATCTGCTACGATAAAGCATCCGCCAGCAAATGAGTTCTATCAAAGATTTTACAAGAGATGGGGTGAATATCCGTCTGTTCATGCTACTGAAGCATATAGTGCTATGATATTCTTATTAGAATGTATTCAAAAAACAGGTTCAGATGATCCTGCCGCTGTAAGGGAAACGGTGAAAAATGCTGATATTCCTACTGGCGTGAGGGTCATCTATTGGGGAATAAAATTCGATGAAAGGAATCAAAACATTAGAGCAAATCTCTTCCAAGTCGCACAATGGCAAATTATTGAAGGAAAGCCTCAATTGGTTTGCGTTGGCCCTCCAGAGATTGCAATGTACAATATGATACCAACTTGGAAAAGTTAATTTCCCCTCTTTTTTATAATAGAGGTGTGATAAGAAAATGTTACCAAATAGTCTAGTTTCTAAACTAGAAGAGATTGTCGGCGAAAAAAATATTTCGACAGATAAATATGAATTGCTTGCATATACAATCACAGATCGCTCATATGTAAGTCGAATTCAATTAATGGGCTTAAATCTGAAACCCGAGTATATGTATGATTGCGTCGTATGGCCTCAAACTACTGAACAGGTATCTGAAATTGTAAAACTAGCTAATAAGTATAGGGTTCCTATAATTCCATATGGCGGTGGAACAAATGATATGGGTGGTACAGTCCCTTTAACTGGCGGTATTGCCGTCGACCTTAAAAGACTGGATAAAATAATAGAAATAAATGAAAGGTCTGCTAGAGTGCACACTCAAGCAGGGGTTATTCTTCAAATTTTAGAATGGGAGTTAAATAAACACGGTCTTACTACTGGTCACGCACCAGCATGCATGTATGATGCCACTATTGGTGGAACTTTGTCTACAAGATCATCAGGTTCACTTTCAAATAAATATGGCAAGATACCGGATATGACACTAGGATTAGAGGTGGTTTTGCCAACTGGCGAAATAGTGAATATAAAACCTGTCCCAGAAGGGTCAACTGGTCCAGCACTTAAGCATCTTTTCCTAGGTGCTGAAGGTGTTTTTGGTATAATTACTTCAGCAGTTCTAAGAACTTTTCAACTTCCTGAAGTAAGGAGATTTAGAAGTGTACTTTTTAAAAATTTACACAACGGGATCGAGGCTGGAAGAAAAATAATGCAAAGCGGGATAAGCCCGGCTGCAATAAGGCTTTCCGACGAAGCTGAGACTATGAAAAATCATAAAATGCAAGGCTGCTACTGTGTTTTCTGCTTTGAAGGTCCAAGAGAAATAGTTGATGCAGAAGAAAAAATTGTTATGAAAATATGCCAAGAAGAAGGTGCGGAGGATCTTGGAAGTGAAGAAGGAAAAAGATGGTGGGAACGGAAATATTACATGTATTATTCTACACCTAGAAGCTCTGTATACCCCCCCGAAGAGGGAAAGATAAGGTTCGCGATAGTGCCAGATACTGCAGCAAGCTATGATGAAATTGAACCACTTTACTATGATATCCTAAACGTCGTTAAAAAGTATGGAATATCAGTTTATTCACATTTTTCCCATTGGTATCCGCATGGAACAATGGTATATCCGGTTATATACTTTAATGTGATTGATAATATAGAAGAAGCTATGAAAATTTATACTGCTGTCTGGAATGATATAGCAGCTGTTATCTTAAAATATAAAACAGCATCACTAAACCATCACCATGGTGTAGGATTTATATTAGGCAGATACCTTGACAAAGAATATGGGGAACCTTTATTTAGGATCTTCAAAGAAATAAAGAAAATTCTCGATCCAAATGGGATAATGAATCCAGGAAAATTGGGCTTGTAAATGGTGATAATGTATATGCATATGGAAAAAATGAAAGAAAAGGCTTGGATATGTTCATTATGTCCCAAATTGTGTAGGCATGTTTGTCCCGTAGCGCAAGTGCTTGAAAGTGAACTTGACACACCTAATGGAAAGGCTCTACTGGCCTATATTTTGGCCAAAAACAATGTTGAAATCACTCCAAGCATGGTAACACATCTTTACAATTGCACAACATGCGGTATTTGCGGCACAGAAAAGTGGTGTCCAATCGAAAGGATAGATATGCCAGCTATAATCCGGGCTGCACGCGCTGATATAGTGGATGCTGGCAAGGCTCCTCGAAAAATCGTAGAACTGGAGAATATGATGAGGGAAAACAAAAACCCATATGGCATGCCCCGAGAAAATAGATTCTCGCAGATAAGAGTGCACGTAAAAGATAAAAAGGATAGTGAAGTACTTTATTTTGTAGGGTGTACAGCCGCATATAAAAGGCCAGAAATTCCTAATGCAGTAGTTAAAATTTTAGAAACTGGAAAAATTGATTATACAATAATGGGCGATGAAATATGTTGTGGAAAACCATTGGTAGATGCAGGATATATTGAAAGTGCTAAGGATAACGCTAATGAACTAGTAGGTGCTATTGAAAGAATGCATTCTAACACCATTGTTGCATCATGTCCTTCCTGCTACTACATGTTGAAAACCTACTATCCAAAAGAATTTGGAATAAAACTTGGAATTGAAATATTCCATATTACAGAGTACTTAGAACAACTTTTGGAAAAAGGTAAGATTAAAATTGCAAAGCCATATGACAAGAAAGTCATATATCATGATCCCTGCTATCTAGGACGCCACAGTGGCATTTATGATGTGCCTCGAAGAATTATTGGGAACATAAACCAGATCAACTTGGTTGAATCTTTCTTTAGTAAGGATAATGCGCATTGCTGTGGACGAGGTGGTGATTTCAGAATTACTGCACCAGATGCATCACTAGAGATAGCTAAAAATAGACTGAAAGAACTGCTAGAGAATGAACCAGATACAATAATAACAACATGCCCCGGGTGTAAGGATCAATTTATAGATGCTTTAGAGAAAATGGAGTCTAGCAAAAAGTTTAAAATAGAAGATTTATGTGAAGTAATAGCGTATTTATTATAAAGAGGTGAAAATAGTTCTATGAAGAAAATTAAATGCCTAATAATCGGTGACGAAATAATAACTCCACAACTAATACAAACTTATTTAGAAGATGCAATAAAAAAGGAACACTTAGATATTATCTTTGACTTCACATTAATGAATACGGGTTATCCTAAAAAAATAAAAATATACAGAGATAAGGGAATAAAAGAAGCTTATGGAGATGAAGAATTAATAATAAATGCGGTTAAAGATGTAGAGATTCTTATAGTACATAATGCTCCAGTCACATCAGACGTTATAGCTGCGGGTGAAAAATTAAAGGTTATTGGTGTCACACGAGGTGGTCCTGTTAACGTGGATTTGGAAGCAGCAACAAAGAGAAAAATACCTGTCATTAACGCGGTTGGTAGAAATTCAGATAACGTGGCCGATTATACTGTTGGGTTAATTATTGCCCTTGTACGTAATATAGTCAAAGGTCATGTGTCATTAATTAATGGAGTGTGGGATTGGAAACTAAGAGAATATGAGAATGCTGGATTTGAATTGCATGGAAAAACTTTGGGGATAATAGGATTTGGTCAAATTGGAAAAAGGGTTTCTTTACGTATGCGCAAAGGCTTTGACATGAACATACTGGTATACGATCCATATGTGGATGAAAACGAAATAGAATTATTTGGCGGGAAAAAAGTTGATTTAGAAACGTTGCTTAGAAATTCTGATATTATAACAATACATGCCAGACTTACTCCTGAAACCACAGGACTAATTGGGGAAAAAGAAATAGCTTTGATGAAAAAACCAGTATATTTAATCAATACTGCCCGAAGTGCAATTGTCGACCAAAAGGCTTTATATAAAGCACTTAAAGAGAGAAAGATTACAGGAGCGGCATTAGATGTATTTGACGAAGAACCTCTCAGTCCAGACAGCCCTCTTCTAAAACTGGATAATGTGATTGTCACTCCTCATATAGCTTGGATTTCAAAAGAAATGCCAGTAAGAGCCACAAAAAAAGTAGTAGAGGACATAATAAGATTCCTAAAAGGCGAGAAACCTAAATATTTATATAATTACACCTCTTCATCCGAATAAAGGTGATGTTATATGAATGAAATAAAAAAAGTTGCTGTTTTAGGTGCCGGGGTTATGGGGCATGGTATTGCATTATCTTGTGCACGCGCGGGGTATCCGACTGTTATAAGAGATATAGACGAAAAAATTCTAGAGCAGGCATTTGAGCGCATAAAGGCAAGTTTAAATAACTTGGCAAAGTTTAATATTATTTCATCAGAAAAGGTGAAAAGTACAATGTCTTTAATCTCTGGAACTGTAGATCTAAATAAAGCAGTATCCGATGCAAACATTGTTTTTGAAGCTATACCGGAAAAATTGGATTTAAAGAAAGAAGTTTTTCAAAAACTAGATGAAATTTGCGCTCAAGATACTATATTGGCCTCAAATACTTCTTCCTTCAGAATAACTGATATTGCAAGCTCGACAAAAAATCCAAGCAGAGTGGTTGGTGCACATTGGGCGAACCCCCCATATCTGCTGCCATTAGTGGAAATAATTAAGGGTGAAAAAACTTCAGAAGAAACGATAAAATTAACTAAAGATTTTTTAGAAAAAATAGGGAAACGTCCCATTGTATGTAAAAAAGATACACCCGGCTTTATAGTAAATAGAATACAAGCAGCGGTAAGCAATCTTTGCATACATTTGGTGGAGGATGGCTTAGCAGATCCTGAGGATATTGATACTGTATGGGAAAGTCACATAGCTATACGTTACTGCGCCACTGGACCATTAAAAGTAATAGACTTTTTTGGCGCAGACCTAAGTTTTAAAGTACGTTCCAACTTATATAACCAATTAAAAGACCCCTTATATAAACCCCCTAAGCTTTTGGAGGAGTTAGTAAATAAAGGTGAATTAGGGATAAAAACGGGCAAAGGCATTTATGATTACAAAGGTAAGGATATAGGCACGATCCTAGATGAAAGAGACCAGAAGCTTATTAATGTGTTGATAGCACTTAAGCTTATAAAGTAGGTGATTAGATGCTAACGCTTATTATAACTGGATTATTGTTGGGCCTTATTTATGCATTGATATCTGTGGGTCTTACGTTGCAATTCGGCGTTATGAATTTGGTAAATTTTGGATATGGAACTTTTGCAATAATTGCCTCGTATTTATGCTACACTTTATTCCGTGCAGGTGTTAATCCATTTATTACTATCATACCTTTATTTATATTTTTAGGTATCTTAGGCATTTTTCTAGAAAAATTCATCTTTTATCGCGTTAAAAACGCAAATTATCAAGTAATGGTAACAATGGCAATGAGTATGATTGTAGTAGGAATACTTCTACAACTTTATACAGCGACACCGATAAACATCTTAATTCCTCTAACATATCAGTACTTCAACGTTGGCGATTTTCTCCAGATTTGGGCTGTACAGTTGTATGGAGCAATAGCTTCTGTTGCAATGTTATCAGGATTACATTTATTTTTGCAGAAAACACAAACAGGCCGGGCTATTCGTGCTGTCGCAGATGATGAACCTACTGCATTGTTGATGGGAATAGATTCCAAACGTATTCATAATCTGACAGCTTTCTTATCTTTTGGTTTTGCAGCGGTGGCGGGTGTATTTTTGGTAATGATGTACAGTCTTATTCCTGAATCTGGAGGTGATTACAATTTAATTGCTTTTATAATTTGCGTTTTTGGCGGCTTGGGTAGCATAAAAGGTGCTTTGTTGGGTGGCCTAGTTATAGGAGAACTCCAAATACTGATTTCTTATTATGTGGGCCCATGGACAAAATTTGTTAGCCTATTTATCGTATTTATCATCACCTTGTTAATACGTCCTACAGGATTATTTGGTTTGAAAAGAGCTTAAGGTGAATAAAATGGCAGGGTCTAGAATTAGAGAAATAGGAATAAAAAAGGCTCGTCTTTTTGCTTTTATTGTGATAATTGCCTTTTTGTTGCTTCCGTTTATTTACCCAAGGGTTTTGATAATGCGCACTCTAAACACGACTTTTATATATGCTGTCTGCGCCATAGGTTGGGCACTAGTTGGTGGTTATACAGGGTTATTTTCATTAGGTCATAGTGCCTTTTTTGGTCTTGGTGCCTATTGTCTGGCTTGGCTTTATCTAGCTTATGGCGTTCATCCAATAATTGGAATTTTATTAGGAATTGGAAGCAGCGTAATCTTAGCATGTGGTATAGCTTTAATAAGTGCAAGGTTGCGTGGAGTTTATTTCGCCTTATCAACAATTGGAATACTTTTAGTGCTTATGTACGTTATGCGTACCTTCACTTACTTTGAGTGGCGTGGTGCACCATCAGGAGGTGGTATTGGTGTTCCTGTAGCACCAGAATTAATGCTACCTCTTTCAACTTCATATTTGTTATCGTTTGGGATAGTACTGCTTGGAACATATTTTCTATACAAGGTTGAAAAAAGTAAGTTTGGACATTATTTGATTGCAATACGTGAGGACGAAGATGTGGCTGCATCACTGGGTGTACCGGTTTTAAAATACAAAACAATCGCTACAATAATAAGTTCAGTGTTTGCAACAATAGGTGGTTTTATATTTGCGTCATCCACATTCCACTTGAATCCTGATCTAACGTTTTCCTTGGATAGATCTATTGATATGCTTATTATAGCTGTGCTAGGTGGATCTGGTACATTTATAGGCCCTTTCGTTGGGGCTCTTATATGGGCTCCGCTAATAGAATATGTAAGATGGAATTGGGGTGCAACTTATATAGGGCTACCAAAAATTTTGAGTGGTACTGTGTTGCTGTTGATTTTTCTAATTTCCCCCACAGGCATTGTTCCTCCAATCCAAAGGAAGTTTTTAAAAAGAAAAAAGCACGGGATGATTAAAAATGCTTGAAATTAAAGGTATTACAAAAAAATTTGGTGGATTGACCGCACTGGATGATTTGAGCTTTACCGTAAATAAAGGTGAAATAGTTGGTCTTATTGGGCCTAACGGTTCCGGAAAGACAACATTGTTCAACATAATTACGGGATTGTATACGCCGACCACCGGTAAAATATATTATGAAGGTAAAGACATCACAAGAATCGCTCCTCACATAAGATGCAAACTTGGAATTGCTAGAACTTTCCAAGTACCAAGGCCTCTTCCTAATCTCACTGTGTTAGAAAATGTAAGAATCGGAGCGCTTTGTCGTACAAATAAAATAGAAGTAGCTGATAATATGGCAACCGAAGTAATATCTTTCCTGAATATGATAGACAAAAAAGATTATTTACCTGGAGAATTAACTGGTCCAGAATTAAAAAAGCTTGAATTAGCAAGAGCCTTAGCCACACAGCCCAAGCTTCTACTTTTAGATGAAGTAATGGCTGGGCTTACTCCTAGAGAAATAGATGACATGCTAGAAATTATTAAAAAAATAAATAAAAGTGGGTGTACTTTGCTTATTGTTGAACATGTGATGAAAGCCATAATGCCCGTTTGTGAACGAGTTGTAGTAATAGATTTCGGTAAAAAGATATCTGAAGGAACACCAGAAGAAGTATCTAATGATAAAAAAGTTATAGAAGCGTATCTGGGGAGAGAATATGTCGAGAGAAAATAACTTATTAGTAGTAGATAAAATAGATGTTTATCGTGATACCCTTCACGTGCTAAAGAACGTTTCTTTAGTTATAGAAAAAGGCAAAATTACTGCGGTTGTTGGATCCAATGGTGCTGGAAAATCCACTCTTTTAAATACAATAGCAGGTCTCCTTCGTCCCGCATCTGGAGTTATAAAGTTTGAGGAAAGAGACATCACTAAATTAGAGACGCATGAAATAGCGAGATTAGGTATTTCTCTTGTTCCAGAGGGCCGACATGTTTTTCCACATTTAACCGTTTTGGAAAACTTGCTCGTAGCATGCAATACCCAAGAGGCTAAAAAGAATATCAATAGAAATCTGAAATATGTGTATGAATTATTTCCTAGGCTAGAAGAAAGAAAAAAGCAATTAGCGGAAAAACTCAGTGGTGGAGAGCAACAAATGTTGGCAATTGCACGTGGGATAATGTCAAGTCCAAAACTATTATTATTAGATGAAGTCTCGTTAGGCTTAAGCCCTAAACTTACAGAAGAAGTCTTTTCTGCTATCAAAAAAATACAAAAAGACTTCAGGGTAACAATGTTAATTGTGGAACAAAATGTTCATAAAGCATTATCCATTGCAGACAAAGGATACGTTATAGAGAAAGGGGAGATTGTTTTAGAAGGCAGCGGTGAAGAACTTTATTCTTCACCTCAAGTGAAAACAGCTTACGGAATTTGATTCGAAATAATAATTCAAGGTGGGAATTTGGAAGAGTATGTCATAGGTCTCGATTTAGGTACACAGCAAATTAAAATACTCATTGTAGATCGTGAAGGAAACATAGTCTATAATGATACTGAAGTTCATCCACTCCCATTTTCATTACAAATAGGATGGGCAGAACAGCATCCAACAGATTGGTGGAATACTTTAATTAAATTAACAAAAAAAATAAAAAAGATTTTGCTTAAAAAAGTGGTGGCAATAGGGTTTTCTGTGCAAAGGTCTGCGGTTATCCCAATTGATCGTAGAGGAATACCACTAAGACCAGCGATAACGTGGATGGACTTTCGAACCCCTTCTCCTGAAAAGGAACCTAAGCTCGCATCTAAAATCTTGTGGATAAAGGAGAACGAACCTGAGATTTATGATAAGGCGTACAAATTCGTTGACGCTCACGCTTGGCTTGCGATGAAGCTTACCGGCAATGCAGTAAGCTCTCACTCTTCTTTACCAAGAGAACTCATAAATCCAGAGAAATTTGATTACAATTATGAAATAATTGACTTTCTCAATATTCGGGAAAAAGTTCCGGATTTATTACCACCTGGAGAAGTTTTGGGATATATTACCAAAACAGCTTCAGAAGAAACCGGTTTGCCTGAGGGGTTACCTGTAGTTGTCGGCGCAGGTGATAAACAATGTGAGACATTAGGTACAGGTTGCATAAGGCCTAACATGGCAATGGTAAGTTGTGGTACAGCCGCAACCATTGGCAAAATATCTTTTAAATTTGTTAAAAGTCCTCATTTTATTGTTAGGGTGAGTGCAATACCTGGTGCATGGAACCCTGAAGCTGGAAATGCAGGATTTTCGTTGTATTCTTGGTTTATTAAACAATTTGGAATCAAGGGAAGGAAAGGTCTTCCTCCAGAAGAAATTATGGATGCTATGGCTGCTAAAGTTCGGCCGGGGGCAGAGGGCCTAATATTGTTGCCTCATTGTCAGTTGGTTTGGCCAGGTGGAGATATATATCAACGTGGCGCAATTTTGGGTTGGAGTATATCCCATACTTCAGGACATTTTTATCGTATGCTACTAGAAGGAATAGCTTATAACTTGAGGGTGCATATGGAAAATATGGAAAAGGCTCTTGGGCAAAGAATTGAAGAGATTCGAGTATGTGGTGGAGGTGCAAGAAGTAATCTTACAGCAAGAATATTTGCAGATATTTTTGGAAAACCGGTTGTTAAGACATTGCCAGATAATTTAGTTTCTTATGCGGGTGCAATGGGTGCAGCAATAGATGCTGCTAAGGGTGGAGGGTTATACAAATCTGTGGGGGACGCTGCCAATAATATGGTTCATCCCAAAGATAGCATTTTACCCAACAACAATATCCATGAGTTTTATAATAAGTTATATGAGGTTTTTAAAGAGATTGAACCAAGCGTTCGTGAATTACATGTTAAACTTGTTAAATATTCAAGTTTGATTAATCAACCTAATTTTGGATGAGTCTTGTTGCCGTAGATGGTTGGAAAAAGTTAGATACTAATAGCAGTCCAAAAACCTTCTCTTATAGCATCTTTAATTTTTCTAGGTTTCATAGCATCCCCGATTATGTACACTTCATTTGTTATGGACTTCGCACTTTCTAATAGACCGTTATCTAGCCTTTTTATCCTTCCAACTGAAAGGACTATTGTGTCAGCATAAATTGTTGTTCTTTTTCCTAAATTGTCAACTATGTCTACACTCTCCCTCCTTATTTCTACTACCGGTGAATTAGTTAGTATGTTTACCTCTAGTTTTTGTAGAAGTCTTAATATAGCTAATCTACACTGTCTTGGCTCATCTCTGGCCAATAATGGAAGAGCTTCAACTATCGTAACCTTTTTTCCTTCCTCTGCCAGCTTAAGAGCCAGCTCGCAGCCTACAAGGCCCCCTCCAATTATTACAATATTATTGCCAACATTCACTTTTCCTGCAAAAACGTCTTCAGCTAAAACACAATTTTCTATACCAGGTATTTTCGGTATTAGCGGCTCAGAGCCCGTAGCTAATATTACAACATCTGGTTTTTCTTCTTTTAATATTTTAGGTGTAACTTTTGTATTCGTCTTAATGGTCACTTTACTACTTTTAAGAACATTTATGTACCATTCTATTAGCTTCTTTATCCTTGTTTTATATTTCTCATTTAAGACTAAATTTGTAATGCCTCCAAGAACATTTGATTCTTCAAATAATATAACGTCATGTCCTCTCATACTTGAAATTCTTGCAGCCTCTAATCCTGCAACCCCTCCTCCCACTATAAATACTTTCTTTCTAGTCTCCGCTTTAGGAAGTTCATCTTCGTTTAAGAATTTATATTCAAATCCTTTTAGCGGGTTAACACTGCATATAACTGGAGCTGGAAGAGAAATACTACCTATACATTCGTCACATGCAGTGCAAGGTCTAATCTCATTTAATTTTCCCTCCTTTACTTTTTTAGGCCATTCTGGGTCGGCTAAAAGTTGTCTTCCGATAAACACCAAGTCCACTATGCCGTTTCCTATTGCTTCATCCGCAATATTTGGATCAATTATCATTCCTCCACTTATAACGGGAACATTTACAACTTTCTTTATCTCATAAGCATTTTTAAAAAAGTAGCCTTGTGTTTCGTAATATGCTGGCGGAATAATGTGGTCTGAAGTATCCTTAGTGCCTCCTGTTATATCAAAAGCGTCTACGCCTGCATCCTCAAGTCTTTTTGCTATCTTTTTAGCATAGTCTACAGTTATACCACCCTCTTCAAATTCACATGAAGCTAGTCTAAATAATATCGGATAATCTTCACCACATTTTTCCTTTATTCTTCTGATAATTTCATATGCGAATAAAATTTTATCCGCTCCGTATTTGTCTGTTCTTCTGTTTGTAAGAGGAGAGAGAAACTCTGCTATTAGATAACCGTGGCTTCCATGAACTTCGACCATGTCAAAACCAGCCTTTTTAGCTCGAAGCGCGGCATCAGCAAAGTACTCTACTAATTCTTCTACTTCAGTTGTTGTTAATTCTCTAGGTGTTCTAGGAGAGGGAAATACTTTTCTTCCTATAGCACTTGGGCCAACAGGCTGTTCCACACAAGCTTGGATTCCAGCATGATAAAGCTGAATTGCTATCGCCGAGCCATAAACTTTTACTAAATTAGTTAGCATATGGAGTGTGGGAATTAGGCTATCTCTGTCAATCGCTATTTCTGATTCGAAACCCTTTCCTAATGGATGTACATAGCTAGATTCCACTATTATTAATCCCACGCCACCGCGTGCTCTTGCCTCAAAATGTGAAAGCACTTGCTCGTTTATTTCACCTTGTGAAGTAGCATAGCACATAACCATAGGTGACATTACTATTCTATTTCTGAGTTGAACTTTTCCTATTGAAATCTCCTTAAAAAGATTGTTAAATTTCAAATCCTCTTGGGACATCGGTAGTAGTAGCAAACCTATCGATATTTATATTTATATTTTAAAAATCGTTTTTCTTATCAATTTTTTAATTTACCTTTTAGCCTTTTTGATCGTCTGGAATGGGTTTTTCACTAAATACTTTAAACTGCTATAGGAAAATGGTGCTCCTTTAAAACGTATGCAATATTTAAAACTAAAATATCCTTTGTGAGGCGTTTTTAAGTGAACTGAGTTGGCTGAGAGTGTATAAAAATATATCCTAGGCTTAGAGACTAATTAATTAAATTCTGTTAATAAAATAACGCTATTTAATTTTTTAAAGTGATAGAAGGAGAAAATGCTACTATTTATTTCCGACGAAGAAAAAAGCATGAGGAAATAAAGAAGCTAAAGTATTATCTGAGGAAAAAGGCTTCCAAACATTTTCGCCGAACGGTCTGATGTTAAATGCACTATTTGAGAGGCCGGATCATC
>DTPJ01000288.1 GCA_011334435.1 Candidatus Poribacteria bacterium
ATTATGGCGATTATCTCTAACAGATTATTGAAAAATATCTTTACAATATTACTAATTTTGCCATACACCTTGCTTTCTGCTTTTTATACATTGCCGATCTTTCATTCTCATAAAAACGGATGTGAATACTATGAAATTCAGGATATAAACATCTCTTTAATCAAAAACTCTGTTTATAAAATTTATCATTTCAAAACAAATGATTTTTGTATCGTCTGTTTTTGGCAGACTGTTCAGAAATCTACATCATATATAACAAGTATATTCCAACATCCTTTGTCCTGCAATGAAAGTATCTCAGATTATAAGACATACCCTTTATATATAATATTTTCTATAAGCTTTCTATCCCGTGATCCTCCATTTATGTATGATTTCTAAAAATGCCTTAAACTTTGCTGTTTTATAGATATTTCCATAGCACATCAAACAATATGGAGAGACAATATGAATTTTGATATTCAAAAGATACTTTCTGAATCCCCGTTCTTGGCGATTTTTGCGGTATTTTTTGCAGGAGCAATTGCCTCATTAGGTTCTTGCACACTGATTAGAATACCTTTGATTTTTGGTTATATTGCCAGCTACTCAGATTCTAAACGTAAGGGCATAATCATTATTGTCTTTTTTGTTTTAGGTTTAGTTCTTAGCTACACGGTTCTTGGAATACTTTTAGGTCTTTTAGGGCAATTAACATCGCAACTAATAGATTTTAGCAAATATATTTTCTGGGCATTGGGTGCTTTGTTGATAGTCATAGGTTTATTTGTCTCTGGTTTGTTAAAACTCAAGTTGCCTAATATACACCCTAACGTTGCTGGAAGACAAAAGATCACAGGTATTTTGGGTGCGTTTATTTTCGGTGTGTTTCTCGCCCTTATAGAGATGCCTACTTGTCCTTGTTGCGCCCCAGTTCTTATGATCATAGCAAGCACCGTCTTTATAAGCGGTTCGTATCTCTATGCCATAATAGCATTCATCAGCTTCGCAATAGGTCAAAGCCTCCCAACTTTAATAATAGGGACGTCAACGACGCTTATGAAGTTTTTAACGCCTAAATTAGAAAAATTTGAATCTGTTATCCGTCTTGTCGCAGGCAATATACTCATAGCTATCGGTATTTACTTTGTTACAATAGCCTGACAACTAAATATAGGAGATAGACAAATGGAAGAACATATTGAACATGATTTTGAACATGATCACGATCATAATCATGAACATGAGGAGACTATTAAACCTCTATATAGATGGCTATTTACGATTGTTTTTGTGCCACTATGTCTAATAGCTATAAGACCATATATAGTCAGGCAAATTGATATAAGAGGACAATCCTATATTGGATTTGATAAGTATAATGAGGCGATAAGACAATATAAGAAGACTAATCTATTGGATAAGAGAAATGTAATATTAAAAAACTGGTTAGCTTTTAGTTATCACATGATCAAGGACGATGAAAACGCCATAAAAACATATTCCCAAGTCATAGAGATAGATCCTGATAATAAAGAAGCACTGCTTAATTTAGGGTTGATTTTAGCTTTGAGTGGCAAAATTCGTGAGGCAATTCCACATTTTGAAAAGCTGAGACAGCTTGGAGACAAAAACATCGTGCAAACATTGATCGTTTGTTACGAAAGGGTTGGGGAATTGGATAAAGCGGAGAATTTGTTAATTGAAATACTAAAAAACGATCCCCAAAACAAAAACGTTCAAAATAAACTAAACGAGATCAGGAAAAAATTGGACAAAAAATAGGGAAATCCGATAATTAGCTAAATTTCTGTTTTTTGGAGGGAAATAAATTATGTTAAAGAAAACATATATTTTTTTAGCTTTCTGTTTTTTTGCTTTTTTGTTTATTTCAAACACATTTGCGTCAATTAATGTGCTTTGCTCATTCCATCCAATATATATTTTTACTCAAAATGTAGTTGGAAATAGCAAAAACGTAACCGTTGAATGTCTGCTTCCGCCTAACATTGGTCCGCATGATTATGCCCTTACCCCAAGCGATATGAAAAAATTGGCAAAAGCTGATCTTTTCATTATAAATGGTCTTGGTGTTGAGGAATTTTTGGAAAAGGCGGTCAAGTCAAATCCAAAGTTAAAAGTTATTGATACTTCCATTGGAATAAAGCCGATAGCGACAAGAGGTGCAGAGGAGTCTGAGGAAGAACATCATGAACACGAACATCATCACGGCGTCCATAATCCTCATATTTGGGTAAGCCCTAAATCTGCGATTATTCAAGTAAAAAATATTCAAAAAGCCCTTTCTACTGCTGATCCAAGTAACGCAAAGATATATTTAGCTAATGCCAATAAGTATATAGAAAAGCTTAATGCAATAACAAGTGAATTGACAAATGCTTCAAAAACATTCAAAAATCGTAAGATAATAACTTTCCATGATGCTTTTGACTATTTTGCAAGAGATTTCGGGCTTGAGGTAGTTGGCGTTATTGAGGTTGTCCCAGGACAAGAACCATCAGCAGGTGAGTTATCAAAATTAATTAAAATGGTAAAAGAAACAAAAGCAGGTGCTATATTCTCTGAGCCTCAATATTCAGAAAAGGTCGCAATAACGCTTTCAAAAGAAACTGGCGTCCCTATATACCAACTTGATCCTGCTGCCACTGGTGATGGAAAGCCTGACACTTATGAGAAGATCATGCGTAAAAATATTGAAATATTAAAAAAGGCTCTTGGTGATAAAAAATGATGAATAATGAAAGGCACATATCAATTAAAATTGAAAATTTGTCTGTCCGTAGAGGTGGAGTTCAGATACTTGATAATGTAAATGCTTCTATAATGTGTAATGAGATAACTGCAATTATCGGTCCAAATGGTGCGGGAAAGACCACTTTATTATTAGCTATTATGGATTTAATCCCTTATACTGGGACTATATCTTTTTGCAAAGAGTGTAGCCATGGAAATTCAAGACCGAAAATTGGCTATGTTCCACAGCGACTTGATGTAGATAGAGGCATGCCTATTACCGTTCTTGAATTCCTATCTCTGCGAGACCAAAAACTCCCACTATGGCTTGGGAAAAGCAAAAAGGTCAGAGAAAATATAATAACAAGCCTTGAAAGAGTTTCCGCATCACATCTGATAAATCGTCCTTTGGGGAAGCTGTCTGGCGGTGAGTTGCAAAGGGTTCTTTTAGCTATGGCTTTGCAGAATGAGCCTGACATTGTTTTGTTAGATGAGCCTGTCGCTGGTATAGATGTCGCCGGAGAAGAGCTTTTTACAGAAATCCTCTCAAATCTCCAAAAATCCTCAAAATTCACATTAGTTTTGATCAGTCATGACTTGTCAGTTGTAACAAAGTATGCAAATCATGTTATCTGTATGAATAAAACTGTAAAATGCGAAGGGAGGACAGTTGAGGTTTTAACTCCTGAAAATTTAACTGCCATATACGGAATAAATGTTGGATTATATGAACATAAGCCCGATAAATGTATAATAGAAGGTGAATAATATATGGATTTTGAGTTGATATATAATGTAATTGGACAGATATTGCCATTTACATGGTTAGAACCGACTTTTATGAAAAGGGCTCTTTTGGCTCTTTTGGTAATATCGCCTATATGTGCTATGATGGGTGTTTTAATGGTGAACTTTCGCATGTCTTTTTTCTCAGATGCGATAAGCCATTCCGCGTTTACAGGTATCGCATTAGGTGTATTGTTCAACGTAAATCCATATCTTACGATGATTTTATTCGGGGCAATTGTGGGAATTGGAATAACAAGGGCAAAACGTGGGACAGAACTATCAATTGATGCGGTTATAGGTGTGTTTTTCTCTGCCGCGGTTGCCTTAGGGATAGCCATTGTCAGTGCTAAAAAGGGGTTGACAAGGAACTTGCAGTCTTTTCTCTATGGCGACATACTGGCAATAAGTGACTCGGAAATATTATGGTTTATTGGTTTTTTCATCTTGATCGTCCTGTTCATGATTTACAGTTATAATAAATTAATGCTTATGGGGATAAATGATAATGTAGCCAAAGTAAGCGGAATAGCTGTTCAAAATTATGAATATTTCTTTGCTATTTTGCTTGCTTTGACTATTACGTTCAGTATCCGTGCAATCGGCATACTTTTAGTAACTGCAATGCTTATTGTCCCTGCGTCTGCTGGACGAAATTTTGCAAGAAGTGCAATAGAGATGTTCTGGTATTCCATAATTATATCAATATTTTCTGCTATCGTAGGATTAGCATTATCGTATTACTTTGATTCCGCCACAGGTGCGACAATAATACTCATTGCAGTTGCCTGCTTTATTTTGACCCATATTGCCAAAATGATAAGGGAGAGGTTATAATCAGTGATCAGTAATCAGTGATCAGTATTACTTTTCCGTGTTTTTCAGTGGCTAACTTTCTTTTATTTAAGGTTACGATTTACGTTTTTCTCTTGCATTTTCTCTCCTACTTCTATTATAATTTTTGATAAATATTGAATTTTGTTGAATAAGAATTAAAAAATAAGGAGGGATATAGAGATGCCTGCTGTAAATGGTGCTTATGTTTGGAGAGCCTTAAAAGATACAAAAGCTATAATAATGGCATGTAATACCAGAAATCCTTTGCCTATACCGGGGATTATGAGAGCAGCACAAGAATTGGATGCGGTTGTCGCTTTTGAATTATCAAAACGGGAGATTTACCTCACTAATATAGAAGGTCTTTATCCAGAAGGCGATCATAGTCTTTCTGGTATGGACCCAAAGTCCTATGCTGAAATAGTTGCCCGTTATGCAGAGAATTATCCAGATGTCTTATACTTTTTGCATGGAGACCATATTCAAATAAAGAAAGTCAATTGTCAGCAGATATATGAAGCCCAAGATTTAATAGAGCTTGAATTAGAAGCGGGATTTACATCTTTCGGCATAGACCCTTCATTTGTGTCAATTCCGGAGAATGTCGCTATTCTTACTATGCTTGCAAGACCGATTATTGAATGTGGATTTGGGCTGGAAGCTGAACTCGGCGAGATCACTACTGCAAAAGGATATACAACGGTAGAAGAGGCGGTAGAATATATCAATCGTCTAAAAGATGCTGGGATTGATCCTGATCTTTTAGTTATTAATAATGGCAGTAAGCATGGCAACTATGATCCGGGCGAGGAAGTCAGAATAGCTACGGATAGGACAAAAGAAGTATATGAAGCCACAGGGAAAAGGATAGCCCAACATGGTATTACAGGCACGCCGATGGATCAGATCGCTAAATTTGCAGAAGTTGGCGTCCTCAAAGGCAATGTTGGAACGGAATGGCAAAACGTGCTTCTTGCCAATGTCCCAGGGCTTGAAGATAAATATAAGAAGTGGACAGAAGAAAGACGCAAAGCTCTTGGACTTGAAAAACTCGGTATTGAATATGCCAATGCTCCATTCCTTGAAGAAACCCTTAATCTGCCTGATGAGATAAAAGCAAAAGTTGCTGATGATGCTTATTTAAGGGCAAAGGGATTCCTTTCTGCATTTAGAAGTCAAGGCACTGCTTCAATTGTTAAAGATTATCTTGCCCAATGTTGTTGTGATGATAGCTGTTGTTGTGAAGAATAACACACAAGCGATCAAAAATGTATAGTTTATAGATATACGGAGTTAATAAATTTGTCTATAAACTATACAAAAATTATATTTTGCTATTTAGTCTCTAACTTTCAAGAAGTTGATCAGGTTTGATAACCCAATATGGATGAAGTTTTATTCTTTCAAAAATTTCTATTCCGTTAGTCCCTTTTGGTGAACCACAGATAATATCGTTCTTTGGAGTCGCTTCTCTCGGATAGATGGTAAAAAGATAAGTTTTATAGCCAAATTCCTCTGCAAATAAGTTTCTGTCATAGCTAATGTAGCCCATGCAGAGTTTCCCTGCCCTTGCCTGTTCGCTATCAAAACTCCAATCCGTCCAATCAGCGGTTTTTGCTAATATATTATATTCTTCCCTTGTAAGAAACTCCGAAAATAATAGACTTCTTGGGTAAGATAGCGAACTCGCTTTTATGTAACCAATATCACAAGGACATAGTATATATGGGGCATTATTTTCTATGCAACGAATTTGAGCGAAATCTGTTGCCTCTCCGCAAGCATGCAAAGCGATACCAAGATCAAATTTTTCGTGGAAATCCTGAATATATCCTCTGAATACTTCAATATTCTTAATGCCTGAGTCGTCAATTCTTATCTTCCCAAGTTTTATTGGTGTGTCTTTTTTATCAACGATGATAAAATGACAATCGGGAAAAAGATAAGCCATCGGCAAAGACAGATTTCCCGAACCAGAGCCAAAATCAACGATAGTTTCTCCACCTTTGACAAAAGCCTTTATAAGCTGATAAAAATTCTCAATTTGTAACCTTTTTCTATTAGCTCTCTCTGTAATCAATAAGCCTGATGATGGGTCTATACCATCTGGCATTTTATCCCATTCTATTTTTAGATTAAAATGTGGGTCAGAATATTCTGGGCAAATGCCCGCTCTCAACAGCTTATATATAATTTTTTGAAATTTTTTCATTTCAATTCAACCTTCATATAGATTTTCGGTTGAACAAATTGATTTTTATAAATATCCGTAATATTCTGACATGATTAACCTAATTTTAATTGATCATAATATGCAGAAACTGTCTCATAGTCAACAGTATGATCAGGTTCCATACCAAGCCGTTTATATAGGTTACGTCTTGCCCGCATATCCGCTAATAGAATAGCCCTTGCATGTATAGCGACCTCTTCAGCAACTCTGAGCGGAACAACGACAATTCCATCGCCATCACATCCGACAATATCGCCGGGATTTACCTGCACTCCACCGCAACCGATCTTTGTTTGTATCTCTGCGACCTCAATACGACCGGGAATTATCGTTCGTCCGCGTTTTCTGGCACATATTGGGGTCTTTTGCAATGTGACTTCATCAGTATCTCGGCAGTAACCATCAGTGATTATGCCGACAGCACCTTCTGCGATTACTGAGAGGCTATTTGCAGACCCCCAAAACCCGACCTCTCCTGATCCGCCTGTATCTGTAACTATGACATCGCCAGGACGAATTTTCCCGCTATAACTTATGTTACCTACTTCTTTGAACCATATCCCATGTGCGTTTACGATGTCTTCTGTGGTATTCAGCTTCCACATTGGACGATTTGCTGGAACACATCTGATAGTAAATGCCACGCCCCAGAATTTCATCCCAGACCATATAGGACGGATCTCAGGAGACATCAATCCAATGTTAAAATATCCGATACCATCCATAGCATCGCAGACATCTACTACGCGAAGATATTTATATAATTTACATAGTTCATAAGAATCAATATTTTCCATTGTGATCTCTCCTGTTTGATGTTTAGACATAAGTTAGGATAATCTATTATTCAATTAAGATTTTCTCCATAACATCCGATTTAATCAAGCCTTTTCTTTAACTCTTCTGCTATAAGTTTTCCATAATTAAAGCATTGAGTCAAATCATTATCATTTGGCATATACTTAAATCTGAGACCATCGCCGATCAGATCAACCTTCATAGCGGTAAGTATCTCTTTAATATGAGCAACCGCTTCGCCACTCCAACCATAAGAGCCGAAAACTCCACCGATCTTATTCTGCGGTCTCAATCCTTTGAGATAATACAATAAATCCGCAACTGAGGGAAACATATTGCTGTTTATCGTAGGAGAACCGACCAAAATTGCCCCTGCACTTAAAATCTCAGTTATTACATCGCTTCGGTGATTGCTTTTCAACGACATAATCTTTGTGCTTACCCCGCCATCAATTAATCCTTCTGCGATGACTTTTGCCATCTTTTCGGTGCTACACCACATAGTATCGTAAACTATAACAGCCTTGTTTGTAGGTTTTTGAGTTGCCCATTTGGTATATAAATTGATGATCTTTTCTACATCTTTTCTCCAAATCGGTCCGTGATCAGGGGCGATAATGTCTATCTCTATGCCTAAATCGGATATTTTTCCTAATGTTCGCAGGACTACTGATGACAAAGGCATAATTATATTAGCGAAGTATTTCTCGCCCTCATATTCTACTATACTCCAATCTATCTCATCGGCGAACCTCTCGCTTGTTGCTAAGTGCATGCCGAATGCGTCCTGAGAAAACAACAGTTTATCATCAGGCATATACGTGACCATACTATCGGGCCAATGAAGCATCTTTGTCTCAAAGAATGTGACATTTAAGTTGCCTAAACTCAGGCTTTCGCCATCTTTGACTGGAATTATCTCGTGTCCAGAATGAAATTCCTGCAAAAGCGTCTGTGTCCCAATTGTAGATGCGAAGACCTTTTCGGGTTTCAAAACATCTATCGTTTCAGGAAGACATCCAGAATGATCTGGTTCAGAATGGTTTGATATAATGTATTCTATATTCT
Organism: Candidatus Poribacteria bacterium; assembly: GCA_011334435.1. GTDB lineage: Bacteria > Poribacteria > DTPJ01 > DTPJ01 > DTPJ01 > DTPJ01. Next base: position 8,456 of record DTPJ01000288.1, read on the forward strand.
TTGGTTCTGTTAATGATGCTATTCTTTCAAGCATCTCATTCATAAAAGGTTTTTTAACTGTGTCTATAAGCGTTACTTTATCTGCTAAAATAAGATAAGCGTTATAAGTTGAGCCTCGTTGAGTCATATAACCATGAAAGTCTCTGACTCCCCAATCAACAGCACCAACCCAATAAACGCGATCAGTGACTTTAATTGCTTTATATTTTTCTCCCATATAAGTTACTCCTTCAAAATATCAGCGAGATCGTTATCTACTGATGAAATTTGGGTTAAATTATATTTTTCAATAAGAATATCCATCACCGCAGGAGATATAAAAGCGGGCAAACTTGGACCTAAACGGATATTTTTAATACCAAGATACAACAAAGTAAGCAATATACAAACCGCCTTCTGTTCATACCACGAAAGCACATAATATAACGGCAGATTGTTTATATCCGTATCAAATGCTTTTGCTAATGCAATGGCTATCTGAATTGCAGAATAGGCATCATTACATTGACCGATGTCCAATAATCTTGGTATCCCGTTAATATCTCCGAAATTTAGTTTATTAAATCTATATTTTCCACATGCAAGAGTTAATATAACAGTATCTTTTGGTAATGATTCTGCCATCTGTGTATAATAATTGCGTCCAGATTTTGCACCATCACATCCACCGATAAGGACAAACCTCTTGATCGCACCTGACTTGACAGCAGAGATAACCTTATCAGCAACACTCATAACAGCGTTATGACCAAACCCAACGGTTATTTTTTTGTCAGGACCATCTTCTTTAAATCCATCAGCTTTCAATGCAGATTCAATGACAGGGGTAAAATCGCGATTGCTAATATGGGTAACGCCTTCCCATGCGACCAACCCTGACGTGAATATCCTATTTTTATAACTATCTCTTGGTCTTTGAATGCAATTTGTTGTCATCAAAATTGCCCCTGGAAATTTATCAAATTCATCACGTTGGTCTTGCCAAGCCCCGCCGTAGTTTCCGACCAAGTGCTTATATTTTTTCAGCCCTGGGTAGCCATGAGCTGGTAACATCTCGCCATGAGTATATATATTTATGCCTTTACCTTCGGTCTGTTTAAGTAGTTCTTCTAAGTCTTTCAAGTCATGTCCTGATACCAAAATTGCCTTTCCCTTGATAGGTTCTATGCGAACTTGAGTTGGTTCTGGATGTCCATAAGCACCAGTATTTGCCAAATCTAATAACTCCATAATTCTAAGATTTACTTCTCCGCATTTCAAAGCGGTTGCAAGAAGCCCATCAATGTCTTTCGGATTGCTTGCAAGATAACTGAGTGTTTTATGGAAAAAGGCATATACTTCATCGTCTTCTTGTCCTAATATCTGAGCGTGATCTGCATAGGCAGACATGCCCGCTAAACCATACATAATCAAATCTTGAAGACCTGCGATGTCATCGCCAAAGGATTCCTTACGTTTGAGGATGCCAACTTCTTCTGCTTGTTTAACCATACCATCAATGGTATCAGCGAGTTTAAATTCGGCTGGTCCAGTCAATTTTTCAGGAGAAACTCCTGATTTTTGACATGCTTCTTCATAGAGTCTTTTCGCTTTATTAAGCAAATTTTCCGCTTTTTTTAATAACTGAAAATGCCGTTCTGGATCAAAATTGACATTGGTAACCGTTGAAAACAAAGATTCTATAACGAATATGTCAATTTCGCGATCTTTAACTCCTAATTCCCTGGCTTTACTGGCAAACATAGAGATACCTTTTGTCACATATCGTAAAAGGTCAATCAAATTAGCAACTTCTGGCTCTTTTCCACAGATGCCTTTTATTTTACATCCAACACCATTAGCGGTTTGTTCACATTGATAACAGAACATATTACCTCCTTTTTATGATTAAAATCTGCTTATATTTTTAGCTAACTGGTTTAACTTTGTTTTGGTCAGATAATCTCTTACTTGACTATTGAGATCAGATAGCAATTTTCCCATGATACAATCGCCATTGCAAATACACTCAGATAAAAGGCAATCGCTATATGCCAACTTTCCATCTATTGACTCATAGACTTCTAATAAAGTTACTTGATCGCTATCTTTTCCCAATCTATATCCTCCCTTAGGACCTCGTGTCGCCTGCACTATTCCTGACTTCTCAAGCCGTTGAAGCACCTTTGATAAATGGGCTTCGGAAGCATGAAGTTTTTCTGCAAGCTCTTTCGTTGAGATCAATCTCTTCGGATTAGATGCAAGTATAACAGCGGTATGTAACGCCAAAGATGCTGCTTCAGATATTTTAAGAATATTACCCATTAACTAATACTCCTCAATTTAAGGATTTTGGTATTACTTTACTAAAATTATTTAACACATAACAGCATCTTAATATTTCTGGATAAAAATTACTTTTTGAAGCGTGCTTTGAGTTCTGCAATTGCAGATTTATTGGCTTTTTCCCATTTGTTGAGAATATATCTTGATACTGCAAAGTATAAGGGATTTCTCATCAGCGAATAGAATTTTTTCCAAGAGTACATAAACTTTTCTTGAAGTTCTAACGGTGTCATTTTCAGTGGTTTAAAGACAACATGCGAACCATCATACAACGACCATTTTTTTGTGAAAATTCTCCCTTGCGAATCCAAAATATCATATAGCTTGCTCCCTGGCAATGGATGGAGTAAGGCAAATTGGGCGGAATCTATCTTCATTTCGTGACAGAATTTGACAGTTTCTTTGGCTGTGCTATTATCATCTGCATCAGACCCAAGGACAAACATCCCATGAACCCTGATACCATGATCATGTAAAAGTTTTATACAATTTTTTATGTCATCAAGGCTTTGTTTTTTATTATAGACCGCTAATGTTTCGGGATTTACTGATTCAAAACCTATAAACATTGTGCTACAATTTGCTTTTGACATTAATTCTAAAAGCTCTTTATCCTTAGCAATATCTGTTCTTGACTCTGCTGACCATGAAATTTTTAGATTTTTTCTTATCATTCTTCTGAGTAATTCTTTTGTTCGTTCTTTATTAATGGCAAAGTTATCATCGTAAAAGAATAGCTTTTTAAATCCCTCAGATATTCTTTTCTCTATTTCCTCTATAACATGACCAACCTCGCGAAATCTGCATTTTCTGCCGAATGTGGCTGATACAGTGCAAAAAATGCAATCATAAGGACATCCGCGAGACGTTGATATAGGGGCTTGTCTTGGCGGAAGTTTCTTCTCTGTTAATATAGAAAGATCAGGGATAGGATATTTGGTCAAATCACTTACAGGAGGACCTTCTACTATTCCTGTTAGATTTTCGTTTTCCACAGCATCAAGGATAATCTCTTCGCCTTCACCCTTTACAACCAAATCAGCATGATTAATGGCTTCTTCGGACATATAAGTGGGATGAGGACCTCCCATTATTATCTTGATTTTTGGGGCGACTTTTTTAATAGCATCAGCTATAAGATAACCTCTCTCAGCAGTAGAAGTCATGAGTGAAAGGCAAACAACATCAACTTTTGTTAGGGCTTCATGTAGCCACCCTTTACTTTTGTCATAGACGCTTTGCACACTATCCCGAAAAACCATTACATCATGTCCAGCTTCTTTTAATATAGTGCCAAGACATATAGTTCCCATAAGTGGAAATCTGAAATATCCATAACTGTTGAATGAACAGCTCGGCTCAATAAAGGCAACTTTTGCCATGAAATACTCTCCTTGTTCTAAAGTTTCCCCGCAAAGGGATTCTTTTCTGCTGCCTTTTTCAATTCCAGAAATTTTTTCTGGCATTCTAAACAAAAGCTATCCGTTTTTCTGTCTAACTCTTTTAAGTCTTTTGGAAAATACATGACACATTCTGGATCATAAACATTATCAAGACCGAATAGCTTGCCTAATTGATGAACAGCCTCTTTTTCCATACGTTCAATAACTAATTGATCATTGGGTTTTCCACCAAAATAATATTTTGGGTCCATACGGACTTTTGATATAAGAGCCATATTGCCCTTTTTATAAGCCATTCCATAGAGAAACACACGATCCGATTCAGGAGTGAAAATATCCACATTAGTAACACCTAAAACCTTAGCATCTGGCGGAAATTTTAATTTCTTCACCATATCTGCTAGGACATACATTGCTACGTATTGCTGTTTATCATAGTCATAAGCATCGTCAGGGACAGGTATTCGCTTATCAAGAGCGACATGAACATCTGTCGTAAACCTGGTCTGCAACTTTGGAACAAGTGCGGTAAGAAATCTGTCTTCTATATCACCTATCGGAACTAAATATATAGGTGAATCAACATCTATATTTCCTTCATATTTCTTTGTTTTTTCTTTTGGTCCACATGAAACTATAATCAATGCTGTAAGTATTATTATAACATATTTATACAAAGTTTGTCACCTCTTGATTTATTTTTTGATACCTTCTACAAAATAAAACACAATCCATACTTTATAATCCAAATTTCCAGATCAGGATAAAACGCCATCTTTTAATTGAAATACTCTATTTGCTTTATAATGCTTTTTTAGTGTGTTACGTTCCCAAAAGACACCGTCTACATATCCTTGTATAGATTTATCATGATCAGCCATTTCTAATCGCTTTTCTGCAAGACAGCAATAAAACTCATCAATCTCTATCCCACAATATTTTCTTCCCAATTTTTTAGCGACAACTGATGTGGTCCC